>DZAL01000139.1 GCA_022729575.1 Thiomargarita sp. | reverse complement strand
AGGTAACGAAACTGCCGGGCGTTTGTTCTAAGTCTGAAAGTCTCTTATCGGAAGGAAACCGAGAACGTGACCAGGCCGATATTTTCATAGAAGAGGCAGAAAAGTGTCTTAGTGATAGTGCCAAGAATATAGAGAAGAGTGGGTTGCGGTTGCAGGCCAATCTGTTCAATAGCAAGGGTAACTTGTTGGTAGTTAAGGCGGAACGGAAAAAACTTGAGGCGAAGTATAAGGAGGCTTTAGCGGTTTACCATGAAGGTGATGGGCTTAGTAAGGAGGCCAGCAGTGAAGTTTTGGCCCAGAAGGAGAAAGCTAAACAGGAAGCTGAGAAGGCTTTACAGGCTTACGATAAAACTTTAATGGAGGCTTACGAGAAGGCTTTGACGGAGGCTTACGGGAAAGGTGAACAACTTGCCAATTACGCGGGCGACAAACTCTTAGCGGCCAAAATTGCGGTTAATATTGTTCAGGTTTTGACTGAACAGCAAAAATGTGAACTAGCTGAAACTAAATTCCATGAAATTTTGCCGCAGTTAATAGATTTGCCAGATTCGCACGACAAGGCTTTTACCTTAATAGGTCTAGCTGCCCAATTTACGCCTCTGTTCACGTCGCTTTTACAAAGTTCTCCCGATGTGGGAGAAAAAAAGCGGTGTTCTCTCACTGACCAAAAAGATAATCCGCGGTGGTCTGCCTTTAATGAAGCTCTCAGAATTGCTAAAAGTCAGGGAGATAAATCTGCAATGGCTTACGCTGAAGGTTATCTTGCACAACTCTACATAGAACAAAAACGTTATAAGGAGGCCAAGCAATTGACTAGACAAGCTATCTTCCATACTCAAGAGTCTGCTGATTCCGCGGACTTGTTAAGTGCCCCCGCGCAGTTGTTTCGTTGGGAATGGCAGTTGGGAAAGTTGTTCGATTTACAACAAAAGGGTAAGGATGCCATAGGCGTTTATAGACAGGCAGCCAAACATCTGGAGATAACCAAGAACAGATGTGGTGGTGTTTCGCGGGCATTTCTCAAAGAGGGGGAAGATTTTTATTATGAGTATGCGGAATTACTCCGTCGGCAATGTCAGTTAATAGCAGAGAAAAGAGGGGGTAGCCATGAGTGCTTATACTTCGAGGAGTTAACAGAAGTCATAGAATTGTTTAAAACGACTCAACTCCAGAACTATTTCTACAGTGGGTGTCCCTATGATATTATTGAAAACACCGACCAGTTGAGAAAAAACGAAAACCGTAATACAACAGTAAGTTTTTTTCATGAGGATGTGGAATCTCCCCATCATCCTACCTCTACTGTATTGTCTTACCCTTTTGTGTTTGCTAATTCAGTAGCCAAAAACCTTAGCATTTTGCTAGAGGCTAATTATTTGGTCATACCATCGTTTAAAATGGGTGCGTTTTCGTCGTTGTTGGCCCAAAACATTTCTGGAGTTGCAGAACAATCTTATCAACAACCAATCCCTTGTAAAGAACCTAACCAATCCGAATTAAATTTGTCAACGTTTAAATTCGATAAACGTTTTTTCGAGAGTCATCGAAACGTGGCAGTACTTCATCTTTTCAAAACTGATACTAAACCATCCCCTATTGAACGTCGTTTGGTATCGTGTCAAGAACGAAAACTGCTTGAATGGACTCATGAGGATAACAAGCCTTCTTCCTATGATGCCTTGAAAAAAGAGGTGGGGGATTTTAGAAAGGCAATTGAATCCACGGCAACTAAACCCGTTGAATCCGTAGAACATTTGGATTTATACGGTATTTCTAACAAACTTTACAAGTGGCTAATCGAACCGGCTATTCCTGTGTTACAAGCACAAGATCAAGGTATAGACACGCTTGTTCTTGTTACAGACAGTGCTTTACATGCGCTTCCTTTTGCAGCCCTACAGGATAAAGACAAGAAGTATCTTATTGAAAAGTATGCCCTGGTAGTTGAACCCGCCGGTGCAAATTTGACCGCTATTGAAGCAACCCCCGTTTATAATAGTGTAATTTTAGGGGGATTCTCCAAGGCAATGACGATACAACACACTGATTTTCAGGCACTTGATGGTGTTAGAAACGAACTAGCAAACATTGGTCAATATTTTTCCACTAATAATAAAGAAACATTGATAGATAATGACCAAACAGATGGAGTGGACAAGAGCTTTAGCATCAATAATTTACGCAAACTGCTGGTGCCAGTGAATGAGCCTTATAAAAAAGAGCCTTATGCTGTTATTCATCTTTCTACTCATGGTGTCTTTAACGAGGAGGAAAAAACTTCCTTTTTACTAACGAATGATGCCCCTGATAAAGTTTTATCAATCGAGGAGTTTGGGAATATTATCAAGGAATCCACATCACACCATAATAGTATCAAAGGAGTAGAAGAGAAAGACAAGAAATTCGTTGAACTACTCACTTTAAGCGCCTGTCAATCTGCTATAGGAAGTGAAAACAATGGGAAACCCGCATTAGGACTTGTAGGAATGGGAATCCGTGCGGGGGCCCGTAGTGCGGTGGGCACACTGTGGCCTGTCAAAGACAAAACAACTAGCGAATTAATGCAAACGTTTTACAAAAAATTGTTACCCACCGACAAGTCCCCCCCCGTTTCCAAAGCACGGGCATTACAACAGGCACAACTAGACCTGATGGGAGGTGCATATTTCTTGAGAAATAATCCTTATTATTGGGGCGGTTTTGTGTTAACAGGAAACTGGCGATAAAAAACAAACCAAGAACAAAGTTTCTTAAGAAGAAGGTTTCGTTAGAAAACTTTGTTCTTGGTAGCACCTGTCTAACAGATGATTTTTCACTGTTTTGGTGGTGGGAGGTTGCCGTTTGAGAAACTCCATTTTACCGACCAGGCAGCAGACATTAGTTCACCTGAAGCTACTTCCTGATAGCCTTGAAGTCCCCATTGTGACCCTTGTTCTGCTAACCACGTAGCCTTTAACGAAGTAGAAAGACCGTCCGGCACCTTAGGAACTTTGTCAGCCGAAACCACTGTAAAAAAGCCTGAAGATATGGTATTTGTCATATCTGTGACTTCCACCACGTAACTTTCTCCTGCCTCAAACTTTTGTCCATCAAATTTTGCCTCTCTGAGCAACATTTGACAGTTTTGCTTGTCCCGTATGTTGTTCTCAGACTGTACGAGTTCCTTATTTTTGCCCTTCCGTACATACAATTTGACTTGATAAGGTTGTTGCCCCCCTTGCCAACCAAAAGACAGTTCATATTCGCCGGCTTTTAATAAAACTCCTTTTTCTTCGTCTAGCAGAGGAATGGAAAAAACCTCACCTTGTTCTGAACAACACTTCCCTTGCGCACCTTTGGAACTAGACATAGTCAGAATGTAATTAGCCGCTTCTTCAACAGCTTTCCCAAACCATGCTATACCAGTCTGTAGTATTCCGGTTTCCACGGGTGGTCCAGAAGGTTCGACTTTATAAATACCTTTTATGGTACCGTCAAAGCCATCCTGAGTCACCCTAATATCTTGATTACCCTTCACCTTTAGCGTGACATAACAATGGCCTTTTAGAACAGAACACCCAGGTTGAGATTTTTCTTCACAAGAAGATTTTTTAACTTCTACCTGGGTACCTGAACCCAGGCTTATGTTTCTCGCTATGGGGACGCTATTATCATTGCCATCCCTTATGGAAAAATCTATTCCTGGAATACCACAAAAATCAACAACCATGGCATCTTGGGCAGTTGCTGATGTAACCTGCAAGAACGCCAAACAAAAAATACCGTGAATTCGCATTTCGGATTTCCTCTTAAAAAGAGTCAACATATACGTCTAGCCACATTTTCCTTCCGCAACAAGTTACTCTCCCTTGCATTTCTTGAGAAGGTCCCATTAATCGACTATTATAGTATGTCGTTGTTCACTTACCTCCTTTTTTACTTTACCAGTTTTACTTTACCAGTTGATGGATGTCTCACTTCTTTCATTTTCCTGTGATGGAAGAAGCGATGTTAGTTTGATCTCCTCCTTGACTTTGACTTTGCGTCTTTCCTTCTTCAATTGAAGCAATCGTCAAATGTTCAAGTGATTCCTTTAAGGCAATTTTTACTTCTTGGTCTTGTTACTTCTTGGTCTTGTTCACTCAGTGTTTTTATCTCACTGACTATTTGAGAATTTTGCTCACATACCTGTTGTAAAGTCACAATAACTTGTTGATTTTGTTCAACAAATCCCCTTAAATCATAGATTAGGAGTTGGTTCTGTTCACCAACCGTTTTCAAGCTAGCAACTATCTGCTTATTCTGTTCGCTTACTTCCTTTAGTTCGCCAATCATCGGAACATCGTTAAGCGTTTTTTCTTTCTCGTGTTTCTTTTCTTTGTGCAAATCTGCGGCTATATGATGAAGTTGTACTGCCATCAATGGCAATGCAAAACCAAACCACACACCATTCTCAAATAGCCACTTGATACTGAATGGCAATATTCCAAAAATAATAGCAGTTCCAAAAAAGGCCACCACCCAGAAACCACCAAAGAATGTAAATATAAGACTTACAATGGCAATCATGCTCATCAAAAGAATGGCATTAAACAGCCACCGCTCCTCTTGTAAAGTTTTTAGTTCCCCATATTGTAATAGCGAATGAATCGCGTTAATCACGACCATATCTCCAGGCATAACACCCAGCGGAGTAACATGCCAGTCACCATCACCAATATGACTACCATGACTACCCCCAATGACCACAATCTTGTCCTCAAAGTCTAAATCAACATTCTGTGGTGATGATTCAGCATAATCTTTTGCAGATAGCACTTTTAACACGAAGTCACTTTTGCCAGTTTCTTGGTTGTAATCCTTTAGAAAATATGGCAAACTTGGCAACCAACGGAGTTGGAAAAAAATCCGCGAGTTAACGCCCTTTTCGCCCGTTAATCTTAGCGTTTTACCAAAATTAATGTGGTCGTGTAAGGGTTCAGGCACATAACTTTCCGCATCACAGCTCTTTTTAAACCGTTTATTAAGTTCTCCCACTTTGGCCTGGACATCTTGCGGAGTATCATTGTCGACCAAAATGGCTGTCAGTAACTGAACTGATGGAATAACAGTAGGTGAGTCATTTTCACAAATGGGATGCCATAACCACCAACGTCTTAATAGGCCATCATAAAACGACTTGATAAATAGGGGAGATGCCCAGTATATATATGTTATACCCTGTTCTTTCCCCTTTTCATTAGCTTGTGTTACCGCTTTTTCTAAAAAACTTAGACGTGCTTTAAGAATGGGTTCAGGTTTGGAATGAAAAGCACCCAAAACACCTAACTCTTTCCTTCTCAACGAACTATCCTTCTCTGTAAAATGGAAATCACGTACAATGATAATAGGTGGACACCTCAAATTCTCTTGCTTACAATAGTCTGGATAGTTTGCCACGTAACTATACAATTCCTGATCATACGGATGTCGAGGTAAACCCTCCTGTAATTTTAAACCTTGAAATTGAGGCATTTTAGCTTCATCTGCGGTTAAAGATTCTTTGCTCAGGTTGATATCCACCACGATTACCTTTGCTTTTGCTCTAACCGCCGCATCAATTAGATTTTTCACACGATTTCGTGGTGTAATTGAAGGATAATCCCATGACTCATAAGTCTTTTCGTCAATATCAAGCAAAACAAACGGGGGGGCACTTTTGTTCTGCCTGGATGGTATGTAATCCTCTTGTATTGGTTGTTTAGCTTGCATGACAAAATCCATGCTTGCGTCTTCTATATCCATTAACCAACGTTGGTTATGAGAAAGCAACAGTAAACCTTCTATTATGAGGCCAACTAATACGCCTGATATAAACTTATTTTTGTAAGGATGCTTGATAATAAATTTGTGCGGAACTACATATTCCCAGAAGCAGTGAAATATGAATACCACAAAAAACATGATAGCACCTAAAATGAACCACTGTAACATTATTTTTTACTCACAATTATTTATCAAATTCGGACAATTTTTTACTCTCTTAAATAAAATCAAAAAGTTACCAAACGCACTCCTTTCTTAAACCGATTGAAATATAAATAAATTTTAAAAATCTGTCCGAACCGAACCATTGATTTTATTGATTTATTGAATTTGCCACTTTTAGGCATCGACCCTCCATCTGGACATAATAATAACTTACCACCAGTTTTTCAATATCTCAATAGACCAATTCCAAAAAAATTTTCACACACGCCCTAATTCACATACCTAAAGTTAGCCAAATCCCCCACCCCCAACCAACAAATCCCCACATAAAATCCCCACCACACCACCCATCAAAAATAGGCCATAAACCGTTTACTAATTCCAACAGACATCATAAGGAATAGAAAATATCCCACTCGCACCCCTCTGGCGCGTCGGACGAATCAAGCGTTGGCCACGGGCAAATCTGCGGGCTTAAAATAGCCCAATATATCTTCTATAGTCAACGTACTCAACATCAATGGTTTCCTGTGCTGGTCCAGATTATTCAAGTCGGTAGCCAAATTCTCGCTACCTGTGCCCGCCTGGCGAAGGCGGCGTGGGACGTGACCCTACGCGGCTACAAAAATTGTTTGAAATTCTATCGCTTGCATGAGATGTGTGAGATATTTAACTGATTAATTCCTGTTATAAGTACCTGTGCAAAACTAATCTGGTCTTTCTCTCGTTCCCACGCGCCAACGAGTGAACGTTGTGTGAACGAGAAAACTTTTTACTGGTTTCTACAGACCCCATCAGGGGACGAGAAGATTAAAGGTTGACGGTCACAGAATCAAGTGGGAGAGATTTGCGCTACCGAAACTCCCTCTTCCATGCGGTCTGGAGGAATGGTCAACCGTCCTTCCAATTGACCCAAATTAAGAAGCGCGGAATCGGCACCGACAAATCTCCATTCTGCAACCACGCCGTCGGCATCCCTGGCCATTGACAAACTGGCCGCTAGTTGAAACGCTTCCAAGGTTCTGATAGCAAAACTGGAACCCACTGCCACCCACTGATTGCTTAACTAGACCACTCTAACTAATCCGTTATCAAGACTACCGCTGAATGGAATCGTCTAGTCACCTTCAAACCTAGTGACTTGGTGGGCAAAGAAACACTGGCCCACTCTACACAGACTACCTAAGCGATGACTTCCGTCAACGTCGCCGAAAATGGAGAGTTTTCCCGTGAATTTCTTGCACTCAAAATCGAAAAACCCAGGAGATTACCTTCCTTATCGACCTTTTCCATCACGGCGGCATGGTCAGTTTCCTTGAAATAACCGGCACGATGGGCAAACAACACTTCCAAGTAATCTCCTTCTGGGTCATACCAAACCGTTACTGGTTTTTCCATAGTGATTTCCCTCTTCTTATTGAATTAGTATAATGCGCCGTGAGAACAAAATTCACGGTCGGTAACACTTTAACCGTTACACAAAGAAATTTGCTGGTCACTGGCGTCACTTTATAAAACCGATGAAACAATTCTACCGTGGGGTCAACGAGAGAACCGATAATTTCATCGGGCTGTAATAAAGTTTCACGGATTCGTTCCACTTGATTTAACATTTCTGGATGATGAGATTCCAGATGTTGCAAGCGTTCTATCGAAAGTTTGAGGATTCTACCGTGAAGGTCTTGAAGTCTTATCATCAATTTACTACCTAAATAGTGAGGGTTGGCAAACTCCTCTCGTCTTGGCTATCTATTCAATACCTATCAGCCAGGTAGGGTGGACAACAGGTTTCTCGTTGCCCACCACCAAACCCAGTGGCTTGATGGGCCAAGAAACACTTGCCCACCCTACACCGGCTTCGGCATGGACTTTCTACAACCATATTGTTATGACTTACCACCTATTTTGCAATACCTCAATAGACCAATTCCAAAAAAAATTCACGCACGCCCCTAAATTTCCCCATCCAAACTTAGTCAAATCCCCCTACCCCCAACCAACAAATCCTCACCTAAAATCCCCACCACACCCCCCATCAAAAATAGGCCATGAACCTTTTACTCATTCCAACAGACATCATAAGGAATAGAAAATATCCCACTCTCACCCCTCTGGCGCGTCGGTCGAATCAAGCGTTGGCCACCGATTGCCAAAGTCTTACGAGTTGGATGCCAGAGTGGAATGAAACCTGTCGGGAGCGGGAATGGGGTTTCGTGGTACATTCTCGGAGTTTCCGAAACTCGTGGGTGACGAGAAACGAGTGACTCGACCTACCTGGCCAGGTGTTACTCGCCTTTCGAATAATGTTACGCCATCTCAAAACGTTACCCCTTTCTCTTCAGCCATCTGCCACAACTTCGCCAAACTCTCCGCACCTAAATAACCCTCTCTCTCGGCCTCCAACGCCCGCGCCCCCCATACCGCATCTTCCAACCGTTGCACTAATTGTTGATAGGCACCATAACCTAGAAACACTCCTATGGTTTGACCCTGATTCTCCACCATCACCGGCTCCGGCAACGGCGAATACAGATAATCACCCACCTGGTTTTGAAACTCGATAGCAGATATATTCATATTAAACGCCTCAGCAATTTGTAAACCTCATCATCATTTCGTTTCCCAACCAACACGATAAAAACTTTCTCGGTCTCCTGGAAATAACGATAAATGATTCTAAATTCACCAATATCTTTTCGATACAATTTATCATACCCTGCCAACAGTTTAGTATCAAACGGTTTTGGATTGTTCAACAGGCTAAAAATCGCACTGACCACTTGTTTAAACTGTTTAGGTGGCAATTGCTGAAGAAAATCATTGGCGCGTTTGCTTAAATCTAAATTCATGCGTTTGTTAATCCCGATAGAATGTCGACTACTTCTTAAGATAACCAATTTTTTCAGTAACAAAGACTTTATTAGTATTGTTATTACAATTATTCTAACATCGTGGTTAATTCGTAACCACAAAAAAAATTGTCTTAACCCAATATATTAAGATTTACCAACCATTTTACCAGCCCATAATCAACAAATTTTAACAATTTTTCACGCACGCCCCCTCACTCTAAATTTCCCTATCCAAACTTAGCCAAACCCCCTACCCCCAACCAACAAATCCCCACCTAAAATCCCCACCATACCACCCATCAAAAATAGGCCATAAACTTTTTACTCATTCCAACAGACATCATAAGGAATAGAAAATATCCCACTCTCACCCCTCTGGCGCGTCGAACGAATCAAGCATTGGCCATCGAGATTGCCAAAGCCTTACGAGTTGGACGCCAGAGTGGAATGAAACCCGTCGGGGGCGAGAGTTTAGATTAGACCACTTTCGCAAAGTTGTCAAATCTGGTTCCAATCTGGTTTGGGGTTGCAGGTAGCCTGCCACACGGAACTAGCCACGTTTTTTCGTCTTGGTTTTGGTTTTAGTGGTTGATGCCCGTGACGATTGTTTTAGCTGGGTAGCCAGGTAGGGTGAGGCAACAGGTTTCGCGTTGCCCACCATGAACCGGATTGGTGGGCAAAGACACACTTACCCACTCTACCTAACTACCTAACTTGAAAAACGGTGAGAATGGCTGGACAACCGTAAACCGCATGGCCCATCTTACCTCACTCTCAAGCCCGACTCAATCCTTCACCAAAACCACGGGTTGAGTCACACGACTTGCTACTTAATCCGCTTCAACTGGTAGACAAAATTGACAAACGTTCTTCGACATGTTGACGTAACTTGAGCAGTTCTTCCCAACCTAACGTATCCAAGAGGGACAATAAAATTGACAGCGGAATGGGCAACTTAACTACAGGTTCAGCCCTCCAGGCGTTCTGTTGCAACACTTCGGCTAATTGTTGGGCATCTTCCCAGACCGCCGCCGCACTCATGACCTCCGCGGTAGGTTCATGTACTGATTTAGATTTCATCTTTGCCTCGGCCCTGAACTGGCCATCTCATAAACTTGCTGAATGAAACCGACACTATAATGAGTCCCTTGGACCCGACAATGGTCCAACCGCACCCTTAATTCCTCTGCGGAAATCAGACCCAGTTGCACTGCCAATAACAAGACCCCAGGAAATCCAGATAATTTTATCTTCCTCTGCTTGGCAATGGCCCGTGCCGCTAATTCATCAAGTAACAACAGGTTCTGGCTATGTTCGGCACGTAGTGCAATCACCATTGCTTGTGCTTCGCCAAGATGATTCTCTGCCACAGGGTCTTTGGTGTGAGGATGCCTGGCAATTTGTTGGGCGATAATCAGTGCTTGTGGTTCTTCCGCACCGGTTAATGGCACGGCAACCAATTTAGGAAACGCCGCTTTAACTTCGGCTTCCCAACCATGTCTTATCAATTCGGCCTGACACACCTTTGAAACTTGAATTTCTGCCAAAATTTGGGTCAGCAACTTAAAACTGTTAGACTGAAACGCCGAAATCAAAAGGACCCGTATTACTGACTGCACACGTTGGGCCCATTGGATTAATGAGAGAAAGTGGCGACATTAGCTTGTTCCTGTATGGTTTAGCACTTCATCAGGTATCATACCATTTTCTCGACGAGGGACCAGAGTCCAAAACTCCAGCCAGGTAGCCCATCACCAAACCTAGTGAATTGGTGGGCAAATAAACATTTGCCCATCCTACACGGGCTATGTAGTAAATTAATGGTTACTTTTAATGATAGCAAACTCAATTTTTAATGTCAAGTATTCACCAAAAAAATTTCACGCCCCCCCCTCCACGCCCCTAAATTTCTCCACCCAAACCTAGCCAAATCCCCCTACCCCCAACCAACAAACCCCCACCTAAAATCCCCACCATGCTACCCATCAAAAAATATGCCATAAACCTTTTACTCATTCCTACAGACACCATAAGGAATAGAAAATATCCCACTCTCACCCCTCAATGCCATTAAGTTAAGCTGAATTTACGGCGTTGGAGTCCAAACCTTCAGATTTGGCAACGCCGTCTTACCTTGACCAATCCCGTCCAAATCTGAAGGTTTGGACTCCAACGCGCCTTAACTTAATGGCAGTGACTCTCACCCCTCTGGCGCATCGGTCGAATCAAGCGTTGGCCATCGATTGCCAAAATCTTACAATTTGGATGCCAGAGTGGAATGAAACCCGTCGGGGGCGGGAATGGGGTTTCATGGTACATTCTCTGGGTTTCCGAAAATGGTGAGTGACCATAAACGGGTGACTCGACCTGCCTGGCCAGGTTTGCCCGCCTGGAGAATAATGTTACGCCATCTCAACACGTTACCCCTTTCTCCTCAGCCATCTGCCACCACTTCGCCAAACTCTCCGCACCTAAATAACCCTCTTTCTCGGTCGCCAATGCCCGTACACCCTAGCGCATCTTCTAACCGTTGCACTAATGGTTGAGAGGCACCATAACTTTATGACATACCGCAAACCCTCATCAATCCTTCACCAATACCACGGCTTGATTCACTCGACCAGCCACTTTCACCAACTTTTGGTCGAACGTATAAAATTCGACTTGAACCGGACTGGCAGCTAAATGTAAAGCATCCGCAAACTCCATTCCCTGTTGATAATGAGAGAGGGCTTGAAGAATTTGGGGACGGTCTTCAATGACTGACGGACACTCCTTCCGCAGTAGGGACTACCTCTTCAAGTTCAGGATTGATGGTCAACATTCCCTCCTGTCTCCCCAAATTGAGAAGCACCGCGTCAGCACCGACTAACCTCCATTCCTCAAGTTCATTCCCTTCCTGTACCATTAACAGACCAGCCGCTAACTGGATAGCATCAAGCGTTCTTATCGCCAACTCTTCGCCATACTTATCGACTAGACTTCTCGCCCTCTCGGCCAGTCTGCTGGTTAACGGAATGAGAATAAATCGGTCAGTACAATCTCGTGCAAAATTGTCCAATGCCACTTGATAAGCCCGCCTTGAGATTTCGCCGCGACGTAACCTTCTAGCCAGGGCCGAAGCCACCTCGATGGTCGTGAGTTCCGAAATAACCAGATTCACCGATTGGTCGTTAAACAATTGTTCCATCCAAGCCGAACCTATTTCATGGTGATACAATTTGAGAATAGCTGAGGTATCACAAAAGTATCTTCTCGGGATACTCATATCCTGTCACTCCTTTCTTCCTCCGCAAACTCTCGTGCCCAGTTTCCTAGCGAAGTCGCTAGCAGCTGTTGGGTCGTTTGATGGTCGAAAGTTTCTCGCGGACTGGCACGAATGACCGGGTTAGGTTCACTCAATTCGGCTTTGAGAACGATTAGCAAACGAATCACTTTGGGTAACGCCTCTTCAGGTATCTCCTGAAGTTCTTGTAAAATTCGTTGTTCATATTGAGTTCGATTGAACATGATGTCTCTCTCCTGGTTTCCAGAATGGGTCAGCATCCCATTGCTGTTTCACTCCCGCTAACAAACCTTGTTCCATTTCCTCTAACGATTTAGCAGGTCCCGTGTAGTTGATACACCCAAAGACCTCCTCTAAGGAAGTGATTGGCACCGTCATTTCGTCTTCCTCTTGACACAGCACCATCACGGTCACCGGTTTACCTTCAAAGTTCGCATATTGACCTGGCACCTTTAAGCAACCGGTTTGAAAAATAGTTTGAAATTCTATGGCTTGCATGAGATTTTCCTCAGTTAACTAATAACTAAACGGGTTTCCAGCCAGGTAGCCCACCACCAAACCCGAAGGAATAAGAAAATATCCCACTCTCACCCCTCCGGCGCGTCGGTCAAATCAAGCGTTGGCCACCGATTGCCAAATCCTTACGAGTTGAACGCCAAAGTGGAATGAAACCCGTCGGGGGCGGGAATGGGGTTTCATGGTACATTCTCTGGGTTTCCGAAAATGGTGAGTGACCATAAACGGGTGACTCGACCTGCCTGGCCAGGTTTGCCCGCCTGGAGAATAATGTTACGCCATCTCAACACGTTACCCCTTTCTCCTCAGCCATCTGCCACCACTTCGCCAAACTCTCCGCACCTAAATCACCCTCTCTCACCGCCGCCAACGCCCGTACCCCCCAGATGGCCTCATTCAGACTTAAAAATATCTTAGTAATTAGAGTTGACCATGGCCTCTTTGCCCACCCCCCAACTTACTTTTTCTTCTTGGGCTTGGGTTTCGCGTTCGCCGTCTTCGCCCGTGATGATTGTTTCAGGTGAGTCAGATAATTTTCAATGTCTTCGGGTTTAATCTGCGCTAATACGTCTGCGGGCTTTAACTGCGACAAGAAGCCTTTGGACTTGAACTGCGCTAACACGTCGGCGGGCTTTAACTGCGCCAAGAAGTCTGCGGGCTTAAACCGTGCCAACACGTCTGCGGGCGAAAAATACGCCAACATGTCTTCTATGGTTAGGGCCTGCAACACTATCTGTTTCCAGTGCGGCCCCACATCGGTCAAATCTTCGGCCATCAATTTACTTTTCATGACTCCTCCAAAGATAAATGGAAACCACAGTGCCCGTAGCGCATCGAGGAAAAATATCAATCGTGTTGGGAGTTTCCAAGTGGTAACCAATTGTTGTAAGATGGTAAACGCTTTTCGTTTTTCTTTCAAGCGGCTGGCAAAACATTTCACCCACGCATTATGTGGGGCGTCTGATAACTCGTTGAGAGATAATAACATAACTGGTGGCAACCAGGAATGCCATTGACTCTGATAAACCCCTGGCAGTGAGGTTTTCACATATCCATACTTTTTCAGATGGCCTGCCAAGGGTTGTTTGGCACACAACAAAAAGGTTTGAACGTCAGAGTGTGTTAACTTTTGGGTTTGCCGATAAAACAAGTCATAAGCTAACGCTTGTTGTAGGGCTTCTGCCGATAACGACTCGGTGTATTTAAACTCTAGCAAGATATGACTAGCTTGAGTGTCACGCACGCCATCGGGCAACCGTTCGAGTTGTGCCGTCGTCCACTGGGCCTGTTTGCGACGGAGGATTAACACATCGGCCCGGGGTGGCCGATTCATGAGGGATAGTTCCGTATAGACTAATAGTCCTACAGGAGTTAGGAGTTTTTCTAAAACTTCGCCTAGCAGACGGTGCCAGGCGATGGGTGCAACGGGTGGTGTTTTGGTCATCGAGAATCTCAGATTTTGGTCAAGTTAGTTGAGTCTGTTTATTTTCGAAAACGGTGGGAATTGATGGGCAATCGTAAGCCGCATGGCCAACCCGACCTGGCTGAAAACATGCTCATTTCCCCTCACCATAATCGTGTGATAGGGTAGGCATCGAACAGGGTATCACAACTCACGATTGGCAGTTGTTCAGCTATCGCCTGCGAAATCACTAAACGGTCAAAAGGGTCTCGATGATGGTAAGGTAATTGGGATACGACCACCAGATGTTTAGGTTGAATTTCTAACAATGCTATCCCATTCTGGGCCAATTGGTGTGAAATCAACTCTTCCAAAGGCGGTGCTAATACGAGCTTACCCAGACTTACTTTAATGGCAATTTTCCACCAACTGGCTACACTCAAAAAGGGTTGAACGCTAGGATCATCAATTAAAGAACGGGCCAGAGGACTTAACTTAGGACTTCCGATGAGAAATCAGAGTAAACTATGAGTATCTAAGAATATCTCTTTCATGGCAAATACTCTTTAAAATCAGACAATGGCGCATCAAAATCGTCGGCCATCGTGATAAGACCTTTAGCACTACCAAATTGTGGCCGTCTTTTCGTCTTTCGAACCACGACGAGTTGTAACCTGGCTTCCTCATTCTCTGGGGTAATGAAGACCGTTCCCCCCCAAGATCGCATTCATCAATTCTGGAAAACGTTGTTGGGCTTCGCGGACATTCACTTGATACATGATAATTCTCCTAAGTTAAAGATTTCATCGGTCGATGATGATACACGTTAGGCCACCCGTTGTCAACCCCGAGGTGGTCCAATTCCCAACTCTCGCGAGTCGTTGGTGTCAATCACACTTCTTGAGTATGAAGGTACTCTCGAAACGGTTTCTCGTTGACCCGATTCTCTTCTCGTTTCGGGTTGACTAAGGTTTCCAGAATCACCAACTCACTGCTGATTACGGTCACACCTTGATTTTGGGTAGTCTCTCCAAACCAATGGAGGTGTTAACCTTCAATGGGTTATCAACAACCAAAGGTTAAGATTTCCTAAACCTTTGCGGTTTAGGAAAGCCAAAACTGGTGGTAGTGATGACCGGTGGATGATGAGGCGGTCAGGACTGGCAGTCCTTTGAGGACTGCCAGTCCTAAGTCCTCAGCCAAATTTTCTCACTACCAACATGGTTAAAGTGTTCTAAATTCGTCAAGCAGGGATACCCCCCGCGAAGGTGTTATCCCGGTCTTTTAATACCTCCATTGGTTGGTAGGGACTACCAACTTTTTGGAACCATATATAGTAATATCCTTATCCAGTTGTCCCATAATGAGTTTGGCCAGCCAGCAGGGATAACACCCCTCGAAGGGGTGTTATCCCTCGAAAAGTACAACAGTAGGTGAGTATTACTATAATAGCAACTAATGGAGGTATTAAAATCCAAGTGCTAACTTTCCTAAACCTTACCAGTTTGAGGTTTCCTAAACCTCACCAGTTTAGGAAACCTCAGCGATTCTAAGTTTCCTAAACCTCAAAGGTTTAGGAAACTTTGAGCTTTGATAACTCATTGAATTTTAACACCTCCATTGGTTTGGAGGGCCATTAAGTTAAGGAATCCCCCGGTCAGGTTTTAACCTTGAAGGTCTGGTTTTAGACCTTCAAGGTTTCTTTCGCAGGCTTAACTTAATGTCTCCCACGGTTAAAGCCTCTACTCCAATTCATACACGAAAATAGGTGTGGCACACCAGCTATGGGAGCCGAGTGGGGTACCAAAATTTATGAATAAGTACTGAAGTATAAATTTTCTCGTATGTTCTTTCGCCCCTCTCCCTCTGGGCTACTCTATGCATACCAGTAGGTTTCTTCTCGTTCCCACGCGCCAGCGTGGGAACGAGGAAAACCGGTTTTGGGACGACACCCGCGGGGGACACACGGAGTCCCAAAACAGGTTTTGGGACGACACCGAGCAGATACATTCATAAGTACTGACACAGCAATTTTCTCGTATATTTTTCGCCCCTCTCCCTCTGGGAGAGGGGCCGGGGGTGAGGGAAAATACCGTATAATTTCTGCTTCAGTACTTATTAAACGCCTCAGCAATTGGTAAACCTCATCATCATTTCGTTTCCCAACCAACACGATAAAAACCTTCTCGGTCTCCTGGAATCAACGATAAATGATTCTATATTCACCAATATCTTTTCGATTCAATTTATCATATCCTGCCAACAGTTTAGCATCAAACGGTTGTGGTTTGTTCAACAGGCTAAAAATTGCACTGACTACTTGTTTAAATTGTTTAGGTGGCAATTGTTGAAGAAAATCATGGGTGCGTTTGCTTAAATCTAAATTCCTCCACCCAACCCCAGCAAAATCGCTCTAACCTCCCAACCAATCCCTCACGCTATCTATCAAAAATAAACCACAAACCTTATAGATAAACCTAAAGCCTCACTGCCGCCACCCACTTTTCCATCAATTTCCATAGCCGGTGTATGGTAGGCAACGTCTGTTCGTGGCTAGTCATCTTTAAAGATTTGACAACTTTCGAAAAGTTGTCAAATCTGGTTTGGGGTTGCAGGTAGCCCACCACGCTAAATTACTTTCTTTTTTTGGTCTTCGCTTTGGCTTTAGCGGTCGCGGCCTGTGGCGATTGTTTTAGCTGAGTCAGGTAATTTTCAATGTCTTCGTGGTTAAACTGCGCTAACACGTCTTCGAGTTTATACTGTGCTAATACGTCTTTGGGCTTAAACTGCGCCAATAACTCTTCAGGCTTAAACTGCGCCAATAACTCTTCGGGCTTAAACTGCGCTAACACGTCTGCGGGCTTAAACTGCGCTAACACGTCTGCGGGCTTAAACTGCGCCA
>DZAL01000138.1:8692-17035 GCA_022729575.1 Thiomargarita sp. | reverse complement strand
ACTCCAACGCGGCTTAACTTAATGGCAGTGCGGCTAAAGCCTCTACTCCAACATTAGCCCCTACTCCAACATTCTAAAACCTAAAAATCAGTCCATTCTTCTTTATTCAAGGTCGGCACTGGCTTTGGTTTGGCTTTGGTTTGGCTAGAACTAGAAGTGGAGTTAACCGGTGCTGTTTTGGATTTAGGACGAAAAGAAGCATGGTTAGAAGATTCTTCCGGAGTTTCATTCATCTTGAAAAAGGCGACTTGTTTGCGGAGAGTTTGAGCCTGATCACTCATGGATTCACTGGCTGCCGCAGTTTGTTCGACTAAAGCCGAATTTTGTTCCACCATCTCATCCATTTGTGTAATCGCTTTATTAACTTGTTCAATTCCTTGCGATTGTTCGATGGAAGCCGCGGCAATTTCCGAAATGATGTCATTAACTTTTTTCACCGCCATGACAATTTCAGTAAGAGTTTGGCCCGATTGATTACCCAAGCGAATACCTTCGTCCATTTTGAGATTACTGTCTTGGATCAGTGCTTTGATTTCTTTCGCTGCGGTGGCACTGCGTTGCGCTAAGGTGCGGACTTCGGTTGCGACTACGGCAAAACCACGGCCTTGCTCACCGGCCCGGGCGGCTTCGACCGCTGCATTCAATGCCAATAAATTGGTTTGGAACGCAATCTCATCAATCACGCTGACAATTTCACCGATTTTTTTGCTACTCTTACTGATTTCATTGATCGCCACTACGGCGGTATTGACCACTTGATTACCTAACTCCGCCCGCTCTCGTGCATTATTCGCTAACAGGTTAGCTTGTTTCGCATTCTCCGAATTTTGTTGTACGGTCCCCGTCATCTGTTGCATACTGGCCGCGGTTTCTTCTAAAGACGCGGCTTGTTGTGTCGCGCGTTGACTTAGATTAGCATTAGCTTGAGAAAGTTCTCCCGCCGCATGGTTGACCATAGTTGACGATTGTTTGATAATGCCCATCACCTCCATTAATTTGGCTACGGTGGCATTGGCATCTTGTTTTAGTTGGGCTAATTCGCCTGAATAGTCATTGGTGATGGTTTGAGTTAAATTACCTTGGGCGATTGCCGCAAATACGCGCATTAAGTCTTTGATGGCTAATTGATTGTAGTCTAAAACTTGATTGATACTTTCACCTAAAATGCGGAAGGTGCCGGTTTTCTTTTCCAGCGCGATACGTTTACCAAAATTACCTTGAGCAGCGGCATGAGTGACTTCAGCAATTTCTTCGGTGACCAGAGTCAACTTTTGTACGGTGGCATTGGCATCTTGTTTTAATTGCGCCAATTCACCTTGATAGTTATTGATGATAGTTTCGGTGAGATTGCCTTGCGCCACGGCAGAAAATACTCGCGTCAAATCTTTGATAGCGAGTTGGTTGTAATCCAAGACTTGATTGATGCTCTCTCCTAACAGCCGGAACGTACCGGTCTTATTTTCTAAGTTGATTCGTTTACTAAAATCACCTTGGGAGGCAGTACGAGTGGCTATCCCAATTTCTTCCGTGACCTGGGTCAACTTTTGCACAGTAGCATTGGCATCTTGTTTTAGTTGCGCCAATTCGCCTTGATAGTTATTGGTGATAGTTTCGGTGAGATTGCCTTGCGCGACGGCAGAAAATACCCGCGTCAGATCTTTGATCGCGAGTTGGTTGTAATCCAAGACTTGATTGATGCTCTCTCCTAACAGCCGGAACGTACCGGTCTTATTTTCTAAGTTGATTCGTTTACTAAAATCACCTTGGGAGGCAGTACGAGTGGCTATCCCAATTTCTTCCGTGACCTGGGTCAACTTTTGCACGGTGGCATTAGCATCTTGTTTTAATTGGGCCAATTCGCCTTGATAGTTATTGGTGATAATTTCGGTGAGATTACCTTGCGCCACGGCAGAAAATACCCGCGTCAAATCTTTGATTGCGAGTTGGTTGTAATCCAAGACTTGATTGATGCTCTCTCCTAACAGCCGGAACGTACCGGTCTTATTTTCTAAGTTGATTCGTTTACTAAAATCACCTTGAGAAGCAGTACGAGTGGCTATCCCAATTTCTTCCGTGACCTGAGTCAACTTTTGCACGGTCGCATTGGCATCTTGTTTTAATTTGGCCAATTCGCCTTGATAGTTATTGGTGATAGTTTTGGTTAAATCACCCTGCGCGACCGCGGCGAAAACGTGTATCAAATCTTGAATAGCTAATTGGTTAGCAATGAGCACTTGATTGATACTATCGGCAATCACTTTGAACATGCCTTTTTTACTCTCTACCTGGAGGCGTTGACTAAAATCGCCTTGCGAGGCCAGTTGCGTCACCGCATTTATTTCTTCAGCGATCCGGTTGTCCTCTTCCAAACGAGTTCGCAATTGAGTCTGCATACAACTCAGGGCTTCTAGCAGTTGCCCTATTTCATCTTTGGTTTTGATAATGATTTGATTATCAAAATTGCCACCAGAGATAGCATCTGCAATTTCTACTGCTTGACTGAGTGGACGATTGATGGCACGAAACAGGAAAAACATCATCCACCAGATTAATCCTATGGCCACGGTAATAATAGTTATGGTAACTATACGAATTTGGCGGCTTTGGAGTTGAGCATTGTTCATAAAAGATTCGGCTTTGTTATTGGCAAAATTTTCAATTTTATTGATTTGTTGCACCACCAACTCAAATTGTTTAGAATGGTCGCCGCCCAACGCGAATTCTATCGCTTGGTCCAGGTTACCACTTTTGAGTAATTGAATGGTCTTTTCTCGAAGTTCAGTGAGTTTATTGAATTCGACAATTAAAGCATTCACCTCTTGCTGGTCACCTAAAAAACGTTCTTTAATAAGCGTAGACTTTACTTGAACGTCATTTTTTATCGCGTCAATGGCCGCTATCTGAGAATTTAAATGACTAGCATCTTTGTCTAGCAATAAAGTAAGCAGATGATTCCGCATCTGGTTGAGGTTGGTGTCCACCTCCTTGATAGATTTGGTCACTGTATAGGGGTGTTTATACAGCTTGTTAGTGGTGTCAGTTAGCGCTTGCATCTGAATGAGCACAAAGATTCCGATTCCTGATAAGATCGAAATAACTAATCCAAAATTCAGCCATAAGCGAGTTTTTATGGTGAGCGTTTGATTAAATATGAGCATTAAATGGGTCCTCTTAGTGGTAATAAAGTAAAATCCCTTTGAACCTGTACTATTCCCTCTGGAGTGCAATAAGAATTATTGCGCCTAGCGGCGCGTAGCGGCGCAATAATTCTTATTGTACTCCAGAGGGTATGTACAATTTTATATGGATTTTACTATAAAGTAATAGGTAGTGATGCAATGTGGGTGATGTCTTAGGACTGCCAGTCCTTTGAGGACTGGCAGTCCTGAGAGTGCCATCACCCATATTGTATCACCATCAAGTAATAATCGTAGGGTATAAGTACTGAAGCAGAAATTATGCGGTATTTTCCCTCACCCCCGACCCCTCTCCCAGAGGGCGAGGGGCGAAAGAAAATACCAGAAAATTTCTGCTTCAGTACTTATAAGCGAAGCGTCATACACCAAATCCAAAATGGTGCATGACGCTATCGTTGATGCACCCTACACCAACGATCCTAGTTAAGTAACTCACCTTACGCCTGACCACCCCCAACCCTCCTTGGTAAGGCGGGGAGTAAACACCACCTAAATCGCCGTGGAGATTCCCCGCCTTAGCAACACTGCCATTAAGTTAAGCCGCGTTGGAGTCCAAATCTTCAGATTTGGACGAGACTGGTCAAAGTAAGACGGCGTTGCCAAATCTGAAGATTTGGACTCCAATGCCGTAACCTTAGCTTAATTTAATGGCATTGCCGCCTTAGCAAGGAGGGGCTAGGGGTGGTGGTGCGTAAGGTGAGTTAAGTAAATTTCTCCAAAATATGTGCCACGCGTACTGGTGCCGAGGGATGAGAATCATGGAAAGCGGAATACCACGGGTCGGGCGTTAAGGTGCTGGCATTATCTTTATATAATTTGACCAATGCTTGAACCAATGCCACCGGTTTGGCTTGTTGTGCCGCAAAGTCGTCGGCTTCAAATTCATGACGACGCGAGGCCCAAGCCAGGAGGGGAGCGAGAAAGAAGGTAAAAATCGGGATGATTATCATAAATAGCAACAAGGCCAAGTAAGTGGACGGCGTGTTAACCCCCAATCCGTGATAAAACCATTCCATCTCCATTAACCAGCCTAAAATGGCCAGCCCTGCTAAACTCATTCCCGCCATCAACAGAATGCGTGTTTGAACATGTTTACGTTTAAAGTGTCCGACTTCATGGGCTAATACCGCTTCTACTTCTTCTTCATTTAAGTGGGCCAACAAGGTATCGAAGAACACAATTTGCTTATGATTGCCTAAACCGGTAAAATAAGCGTTACCATGTCCTGAGCGTTTGGAACCATCCATGACCAAAATGCCACGACTAATAAATCCATTACGTTGTAACAAGGCTTCAATCCGTTGCTGTAATTGCGGATGCTCTAAAGGTTTAAACTGATTAAACCAAGGAGCAATCAGCGTAGGATAGGCCCACATCAACAATAAACTAAAGCCCATCCACACCAACCAAACGTAGGCCCACCAGTATTGACCGGCATGAGTCATTAACCATAGCACTAATAGAATGAGAGGAATCCCTAATACTAACGTTAAACTCAATAACTTAATCAAATCCATAATAAATAAGGCCAGCGTCGTTCGATTAAATCCAAACTTAGCCTCAATATGAAAAGTAGAGTAAAATTGCGCCGGCAATTCCAAAATTGAGGATATTATCATCATACTCATCATCACCACCACGCCGGTCCATAAGGGAGGCCACTCCAAACTACGCCATGCTTGGTCAAGATATTCTAAGCCGCCCCCCAGCGTCCATAAAATTACTATGATGGCATCTACGATTAGCATCTTTTGCCCAAACCGGGTTTTAGCAATCGTATAAGTAGCGGCCAATTGATGGTCGGCTAAGGTTATAGTGTCAGCAAACGCCGTGGGGACAATCCCTTGATGAGTACGTACCATAATGCACTGGCGACGGGCTAACCAAATTTGAAGAATAGTTCCTAATATTAAGAAAAATAAGAAAATAATTGTAAATTCATTCATTATAATGATGTCTCTTTGCTAAAATATGATTATACTTTCTAAAAATTTGACAACTTTCGAAAAGTTGTCAAATCTCTGGTTGGGGTTTAGATTTAACAACTTTCGAAAAGTTGTCAAATCTCTGGTTGGGGTTTAGATTTGACAACTTTCGAAAAGTTGTCAAATCTCGATTTAGATTTGACAACTTTCAAAAAGTTGTCAAATCTCGATTTAGATTTGACAACTTTCAAAAAGTTGTCAAATCTCGATTTAGATTTGACAACTTTCGAAAAGTTGTCAAATCTGGTTGGGGTTTAGATTTGACAACTTTCGAAAAGTTGTCAAATCTCGGTTTAGATTTGACAACTTTCGAAAAGTTGTCAAATCTCGATTTAGATTTGACAACTTTCAAAAAGTTGTCAAATCTCGATTTAGATTTGACAACTTTCGAAAAGTTGTCAAATCTGGTTGGGGTTTAGATTTGACAACTTTCGAAAAGTTGTCAAATCTGGTTTGGGTTTAGATTTGGCAACTTTCGAAAAGTTGTCAAATTTAGTGTCAACCCTGTGCCATTTTTTTATATAATTTACCACTAAATATTCTACAATTGCAAGGAAAATTACGAATTTATGACCTCAAATTCAACCTATTTAATTTGGATTGATTTAGAAATGACTGGTCTTAATCCTGACCAAGATGCCATCATTGAAATTGCCACGTTAATCACTGATTCTCATCTCAATACGGTGGCCGATGGACCTGTCTTAGCTATTCATCAGAGCGAAGAAATTTTAGCTGGTATGGATGATTGGAATAAAAACCAGCATGGGCAATCTGGGTTAATTCAGCGGGTGCGAAATAGCACCATGACACTGGCTTTGGCCGAGCAACTGACTTTAGCGTTTATACAACAATATGTGCCTCTCAATACTTCTCCTATCTGTGGTAACACTATCTGTCAAGACCGCCGTTTTTTATTTCGTTACATGCCCGATTTGGAAAAATATTTTCATTATCGTCATTTGGATGTCAGCACTTTAAAAGAATTGGCGAAGCGTTGGAAACCACAGTTGCCAGAATTTAACAAGCAATCTAAACATTTAGCCTTGAGTGATATTTATGATTCGATTGAAGAACTCAAATATTACCGTGAACATTTTTTACTCGTCGATCCTAGCAAAGCTACGCTTTGAACTCCTGGAGTTATTATTATGGAAATCATGGAAAAACAATTCCTTCCTCTCGTGTTATATCGTGCTAGTCAAGTTCGGGAATTAGACCGCATTGCCATTGAAGATATGGGCATTCCTGGCATCTGTTTAATGGAACGAGCCGGCAGTGCGGCCTTTGCCCTGTTACGCACCCGCTGGCCACAAGCGCGGCGAATTGCGGTTTTGTGCGGCGTGGGTAATAATGGTGGCGATGGTTATGTGTTAGCTCGTTTAGCTTATCTTAGTGGCTATGATGTCACCGTCTTGCAACTAGGTGATACCACTAAATTAAAAGGTGAAGCCAAAACCGCCCACGAAGCCATGACCGAAGTTGGTTTATCCGTCCAAGTTTTTGCGGAAAGAAAACTGACTATTGTCGATGTCATCGTCGATGCCCTCTTTGGCATTGGATTAGACCGCAAAATTTCAGGCCCCTGTCGCACCGCGATTGAAGCCTTACATCGTTGCAGTTGTCCCGTCTTATCGATTGATATTCCCTCTGGCATTCATGCTGATACTGGCGCGGTGTTAAACATTGCGGTCCAGGCGGATGCCACTGTCAGTTTTATTGGACTCAAACAAGGTCTATTCACCGGCGACGGTCCGGCTTATTGTGGCAAAATTTATTTTGACGACCTCCAAGTGCCGCAGGCCATTTATAAACAGGTCAAATCCACGGTCAATCGTCTCGATTATGATGTGTTAAAAGTGGCCTTCCACAAACGCTCACGGACGGCACATAAAGGTAACTTTGGACATGTGTTAATTATTGGTGGCGACAAAGGGATGACGGGCGCGGCTCGTTTAGCCGCAGAAGCCGCGGCACGAGTAGGGGCCGGTAAAATTAGCCTGGCTACTCGCACCGCTCATGCCAGCATTATCAATCTCACTCGTCCTGAAATCATGTGCCTGGGCGTAGAAACGACTGAAGAATTAACCCCGTACTTAGAGCAATTTGAGGTCATTGCTATCGGACCAGGATTAGGTCAGTCATTGTGGGCCCGCGCCATGTTAGAAGCGGTCAAAGATACTCTAAAACCCATCGTGGTCGATGCCGATGCGTTAAATTTACTCGCTCGCACCCCCTTTCGCTTTGTACATAGCATCATCACCCCTCACGTTGGCGAAGCGGCCCGGTTATTAGAAACTACCACTGAAGCGATACAAGCCGACCGGTTTGCCGCCAGCCGCGCTTTACAATTGCGCTTTGGCGGAGTTTGTATTCTCAAAGGTGCTGGTACTTTAGTGGCCGAGGACAACGGCCAAGTGAATATTTGCACGGCAGGCAATCCGGGCATGGCTTGTGGCGGCATGGGCGACGTGCTCACCGGCGTGATTGCGGGACTGTTAGCACAAGGTTTCAGTATCCCGGAAGCGGCTAATTTAGGCGTATGTTTACACGGTAACGCCGGTGACCGTGCCGCCCAAGAGGGAGAGCGCGGTCTTATTCCCAGTGATTTATTTCCCTGGATCCGTTACTATGCTAACCCGGAATTAGAAAACTATTCATGACATACTTTACATACCTTATCTCTTCCCCAGAGGCCATGGAAACGGTCGGGGCCACACTGGCACTGGCGTGTGATTCCAGTTGTGTATTACATTTAATTGGTGATTTAGGGGCCGGCAAAACAACTTTAGTGCGCGGCTTCATTCATGCTTTAGGACATCCCGGCCTCGTGAAAAGTCCGACTTATACGCTAGTGGAACCTTACCTTCTCAATAATCGGCGAATTTATCACTTTGATTTTTACCGGTTAGGACATCCAGAAGAATTGGAATATTTAGGTATTCGCGACTATTTAGAAGAAAATGTTATCGGTCTCATTGAATGGCCTGAGCGTGGTAGCTACTTCACTCCACCGGCCGATATTTTGGTGCGTATACTGCCTCATAACGAGGGTCGTGTACTGGAATTGGAAGGGGTGTCGACGATTGGACTGAAGATAATTCATGACCAAGATTTGACAACTTTTTTAAAGTTGTCAAATCTAAATTCAGACCAAGATT
>DZAL01000138.1:0-8592 GCA_022729575.1 Thiomargarita sp. | reverse complement strand
CAACTTTTTTAAAGTTGTCAAATCTAAATTCAGACCAAGATTTGACCAGACCAAGGTTTGACCAGACCAAGATTTGACAACTTTTTTAAAGTTGTCAAATCTAAATTCAGACCAAGATTTGACCAGACCAAGATTTGACAACTTTTTTAAAGTTGTCAAATCTAAATTCAGACCAAGATTTGACCAAACCAAGATTTGACAACTTTTTTAAAGTTGTCAAATCTAAATTTAATTAATCAGGCGTAAACTGAATTACTCAATAATCTCCGAGCGGGTTAATCGGTCATAAAATTCTGCGTACTTGTCTCGGTTTTCGCCGGCTCGCCATTCAATCCCAGCACGAGGATGTTCATTGAAGGTACCAGTTATCATTAGGGGAATAATATATCCCCATTCAATTTGATTTCGCAGTGGCACAAAATAGTCTTGGATTAATTTTAAGACGGGACGGAGATTATATTTGGGATTTTTCAGAAATCCCAACAGTAATTCCAAAGTGCAGTTGCCCGCGCCGCGACCAATACCATAGATGGAGGCATCGATCATGTTACTACCGTCGATAATGGCTTGAATCGTGTTACCAAAAGCGAGTTGCCGGTTATTATGACAGTGGATGCCCATGGTTTTTCCCGGCATGGCTTGGAGATATTTTTTGACCAAAAAGGTAATGTCTTCGCAGTACATGGAGCCATAAGAATCCACCACATAGACGCAAGGAATGGCGGTTTCATTGATTTGAGCTAATGCTTCATCAATGTCTTTTTCCAGATTGGTCGATACGGCCATCAAATTGAGAGTGACTTCGTACCCTTGGTCCATTATCTGATTGGCCAAGGCAATGCCTTTGTCCACTTCTTTGATATAGCAGGCTACGCGAATCATGTCAAAAATAGATTCTCTGGCCGGCAGAATCTCGGCGATGTTGACTCGTCCCACGTCGACCATACAAGCTAATTTGGATTTTAATTCCAGACCATCTAATACCCGTTTAACTGCATCTTCTTCACAAAATCGCCACTTACCATATTCTTTGGGGTCAAACATATCAAGCGAGGCTTTATAGCCGATTTCCATGTAATCCACGCCGGCATCACAAACGGCCTGGTAGGTGGCTCTCACTAATTCATCGCTGAATTGCCATTTGTTGATTAAGCCGCCATCACGAATGGTGCAATCAAGCACTTTGATTTCTGGTCTGTACATAATTTTCCTTTGATTTTCCTTTGTAGTTGTTGAATAAAAAATAGAATTATAACGAAACCACCCCCAGGCCCACACCTCAATGTTGGAGTCCAAATCTTCAGATTTGGACGAGACCGTTTCACGGTGAAACGGCATTTCCAAATCATTTCCAAATCATTTCCAAATCTGAAGATTTGGACTCCAATGCCGTTCCTTAATCAGGAAGGGCTGGGGGTGAGGGAGTCTATTAAAGATAAGATTCCACTAATTCTCGTAGTTTCATCATTTCAAAATTTTTGGCCAAAGTTTTAACCACTTCCGCAAACCGGGTAAGTTGCCCATTTTGTTGCTGAAATTGACTTATTTGTTCAATAATTCTTTTCACATTGCCACGTTTGATTAAATCTAATAAAATAGCCGCTTGTGCTGGCGAAGGAGCAACCATAGTGGTGGTATTTGAAGTAATGCTGGAATTTGACGTGGCATCGGTTGGTGTTTGACAAATCCACTCTAACGGTAAATATTTGTGCAAAACTTCTAACAATTGTTCAGTACGAATCGGCTTGGCTAAAAATTCCTGACACCCCGCGGCCAAACTTTGGTGTTGGTGATGTTCAAACACACTGGCGGAATTAGCAATCACAATCAGATGACTTAATAGCGGAGATTGACGAATCGCTTTGGCTAACTCAAAACCGTCCATTACGGGCATAAATAAATCGGTCAAGATAATATCAGGTAAACAATTATAGGTCAACTCTAAGGCTTCTTTGCCATCATTGGCTTCTAATACCGAGAATCCAAGTTCTTTTAACAAATTAGCTAAAAATAATCGGTTGGGGGCTTTGTCATCGACTACTAAAACGGTAAATTTAGGACGTTGTGGGTCTTGACTGCGAAAGCCAACGATTAATGGATAATTGATAGGATTAGCATCAATAAAATCAGGTGCTTCCGGTAGTGAAATTTCGAACCAAAAAACGCTACCATGACCTAATAAACTTTCTACTTGTAATTGTCCGCCCATGGTTTCTACCAGTTGTTTGCTGATCGATAAACCTAGTCCAGTGCCCTCCAGTCGTTGACTATGGGTGCCCACTTGTTGAAAGGGAGTAAACAGACGGTGGAGGTGGTCGGTGGAGATGCCGATACCGGTGTCTTCTACTTCAAACCGGGCGGTTTGATGGGTATAAATGACGCGAAAAGTGATTTGTCCTTGTGGAGTAAATTTAATGGCGTTAATTAATAAATTGAGTAAAATTTGGCGTAGTCGTTTTTCATCGGCCAAGATGCCCAAGGGTAATGGGTAAACCACTTCGTAAGAAAAAGCCAGGCCTTTTTGGGAGGCTCGCATCTTGACGAGGTCTGCTAGATTTTTCAGAAATTCGGGAAAACGAAATTCCGTGGGAATAATGTCTAGTTTGCCGGCTTCAATTTTCGATAAATCTAACACGTCATTAATCAGTGTCAATAAATGTTCACCACTGCGGTGAATAATTTGAATGCCTTCACGTTGTCGCTCAGTCAAGTTATCACGACTCAGAATTTGGGTATAGCCCAAAATGCCATTGAGGGGGGTCCGTAATTCATGACTCATATTAGCCAAAAAGCTACTTTTGGCTTGATTGGCAATGTCGGCGGTGCGTTTTGCGGTTTCAGCGGCCAGTTTCGCTTGTTTCAACTTGGTCTCGGCCTGTTTACGCTCGGTAATGTCACGTACAATGGTGATAAAAATCTGGCCTTGACCTGGTACTTGAATATCTTGAATATATTGCAAAAATGCTTCGACGTGAATTAATGGCTGATGGTGAGGTCGATAGATCGTTTCAAATCTCAATACAGGTTGCTTACCTTTGATTAAAGGTGACAATAATTTGCGTAAACGTTTGACATTGTAATAGGGTAACAGGTCAAAGACGGTCATTTGTAACAATTCAGTTTGGGTATAGCCGAGTTGATTGGTCGCGCCTTGATTGACATAAAGCAAGCGATAAGTCCCGGCATCAAACATCAACACGCCATCGAGGGTCAAATCCAGAGTGGTTTTAAATTGAGTCAGTTCACGATTGACCTTTTGTAACTGTATTTCGGCGAGTTTACGTTCAGTGATGTCACGAGAAATGGCTACAATTTCTTGAATTTTGCCGGTCTTCACCTCACGTACTACCTGACTTTTAGTTTCTAACCAGATCGATTGACCATTGTGGTGACAAACCCGATAGCAACCGGTGTAGCCATTGAGGAGACCGTTGAGCAGTTGGTTATGTAACTCTTTGATGGCAGGTAGGTCTTCGGGATGAAAGGAGTCGTAAGGAGAGCGGCCTAGCAATTCTTCTGGTTCATAACCGAGTAGAGTGCGACAGGCGGGGGAGACATATAAATAAATGCCGGTTGGACTGTGACGAGAAATCATATCGGTGGCATGTTCGGCTAATAACCGGTAACGAGCTTCACTGTCGCGTAAAGCACTTTCGGCAGTTTTACGCTCAGTGATGTCTATGATTATTCCTTGATAGTGGGTGATTTTACCGTTGAGCGCACGTCTGATCCAGGTACGATTTTCGATCCAACGAATTTGACCTTGAGAGGTCAGCAGTCGATATTCCTGAATAAAATCAGTATAGCCGGTTTGGCTATAACGAGCTACCTCAGCGATGATTCGAGGTAAATCATCAGGATGAATGAGCGCGGCAAATTGGAACCGACCGCTGTAAAAATCTTGGGGTGTATAACCAAATTGACGAACATTATTAGAGACAAATTCTACCGGCCAATGTTCAATGGCACGCCATAAAAAAATGACGATGGGACTTTTGTTGACGATATATTCTAGTTCTGGTGGCGATTTTGCCGGTGGCCAATTTTTTGCGTCTTGAGTCAAGCGTAGCAATGGTTTTGAGAAACTGAAGGTTAATCCCAGGCTCAGACCAGTGACTAGGAGTAGCATTAGAAAGAAGAATAACGGGTATGGATTGTTATCCGGCTCGGCCCGCATTGAGGTCGAAATATTTGCAGTGGTGGTCATGGGCATAGCAGTTAACCCTAACACTGATTCTGGCATAGCAGGTAGCGCCATGGTCAATTGAGAAATGACCAGCAGGAGGAGTATCAACAAGATTGTTATTGTGAAACCATGACCTAAGAGGGTAGTTTTCGGGTTAACCATAAGATAAAATATGAATTGATTGAGAGTTGACAATCTTTTGAAAGTTGTCAACTCTTGGTTTCTAAATTTAGATTTGAAATTTAGATTTGACAACTTTTTTAAAGTTGTCAAATCTTGGTGTTAACAAGTTATTACTTACCTTACGCATGGCTAATTCAACCACCCCCTGCCCCTCCTTGTTAAGGAGGGGAGTACACCCTGCCAACTCAGTTGGCGCATACTCCCCTCCTTAACAAGGAGGGGCAGGGGGTGGTTATGCGTAAGATAAGTTATCAAATTTTGGTGTTAAAAAATCTATTATCGTAGCTTATGACTCATTCAGATAATCATTTTATCACTTTTAGTCAACGTCTCCTAGCTTGGTTTAAACAATATGGACGTAAAGATTTACCGTGGCATTCAGCACCTACGCCTTATCGAGTTTGGGTGTCGGAAATTATGTTGCAACAAACCCAAGTAAAGACGGTAATTCCTTATTATCAACGGTTTATGCAACGGTTTCCGGATTTAGCCACCATGGCAACGGCTTCGTTAGATGAAGTGTTACACTGTTGGACGGGATTAGGTTACTACGCTCGCGCCCGTAATTTACACCGGGCGGCGCAACAGATTTATAATGAATACGCTGGTGAATTCCCTAATCAATGGGAAGATTTAAGGCGATTATCTGGTATTGGTGCTTCCACTGCTGGGGCTATTTTAGCGATAGCTTATCAACAAAGGCAACCCATTTTAGATGGTAACGTCAAGCGCGTGTTATGTCGTTATTATGCCATAGCAGGTTGGCCTGGGAAAAGCGAGATAGAAAAACAATTATGGCAATTGGCTCGGCAACATACGCCAATTGAGCAAGTCGCCGAATACACTCAAGCCATCATGGATTTAGGGGCTACGGTCTGTACTCGTCATCAACCACGTTGTCAGGAGTGTCCCTTTGCAACGGATTGTTTGGCGCATCAAAATAGTCAAGAAACAGTTTATCCATGGCCGAAACTACGCTTAAAATTACCCATGAAAACTACAATTTTTATTATGGTGCAAATTCAAACAGGAGCGGTTTTGTTACAACAGCGTCCGCCACAGGGATTATGGGGTGGCTTGTGGAGTTTTCCGGAATGTGTTACCCTGACTCAGGTTAAAGCGTGGTGCCTGCAATACTTGTCACTAGCAACCCCTACGTGCTATACTTGGCATTCATTACGCCACACGTTTACTCATTTTCATTTAGACATTACGCCTATTCATATTCCAGTTGAAATGGACGCGATACATTCAATGGCATTAGATAATACACTGTGGTACGACATCAATAACCCACCTACTTGTGGACTGGCGGCCCCAGTCGTCCGTCTGTTGGCACAACTGAGTTTATCCAATCATAACTCAATCATATAGGAGAACAATCGTTATGACTCGTATGGTTAACTGCGTCAAACTTGGGAAAGAGGCCGAAGGTTTAGAGCGGCCTCCTTATCCTGGGCAACTTGGTAAAAGAATTTTCGAGAGTATTTCAAAAGAAGCATGGCAACTATGGTTGCGCCATCAAACCATGATTATTAACGAATATCGCATTTCTATGGTGGACCCCAAGGCTAGAACAATTCTTGAACAAGAAATGGAAAAATTCTTTTTTAGTGAAGGAGTTACCTTACCTCCTGACTATGTGCCGCCAACTGTATAGGATTATACCGCTAACAGCGTATTTTAATAAAGTTGAAAAAAATCTTGACAAAGTTGAAATAACCTGGTTTAATTAATAATCATGAGAACAGATGCTATACTCCTTCAAAGAGATAGTACCTGTTCCTTTACTTCTAAATTTTCTTGATTTATGGCCAGATAGCTCAGACGGTAGAGCAGAGGACTGAAAATCCTTGTGTCCCGTGTTCGATTCACGGTCTGGCCACCACTTTCTTTAAATTCATTCAAAAACCAGTTCGATTCTATCAAGTCAATTCCCGTTTTAGATTTGACCACTTTCTAAAAGTTGTCAAATCTCGGTACCTGTCAGAGCGGTGTTAAAAACTTATTTGACAATCTTCCCGTTGCATTAACCATTCTTTCGCTAACAGTTTTCCTTTTAGCAACTGATGCGGAGTTAATCTCTTTCTTAATTCCCCACACGCTACCTTAGCTTCTTTATCTCCCTGTTGCGCTGATAACAAAAACCATTGATAAGCGCACGCTAAATCCAACGACACCCCTTCCCCATCTTCATACATCGTCGCCAAATTATATTGAGCATTCCTATTTCCCTGATCCGCTGCTTGACGAAACCAATGAACGGCTTGTACAAAATTTTCCGCCCCCCCTTCATAATATAATAACCCTAAATTATTTTGAGCCTCTACATGACCTTGAATGGCCGCTTTTTCAAACCACTGACGGGCCATAGCTAAATCTTTTGGTACGCCATCACCTTCCGTATACATTACCCCTAAATTAAATTGCACTTCGGCATCACCCTGCTCGGCGGCTTTATGAATCCAATAAATGGCTTGTACTGGATTATGTGATACCCCACGACCTTCCAAATACATCATCCCTAAATTATTTTGCGCATCCAGATGGCCACGGGTAGCGGCTTGTCGAAACCAATAAGCCGATTTTTCAAAATCTCGCGAAATTCCCTCACCTTCATGATAAATTATTCCAAGCAAGTATTGCGCTTCCACTTCACCTTGCTCGGCCGCTTGTAGCAACTGCTCTACCATTAACCACTTGAGAAAACGCTTGATAATCAGGTATCCTAACCCAACCACCAACATCCATAACATAAATTCTGTCATCTTAACTGAGTACCTAAAAATGAATCCATGAGTTAGAATTAACGTCAGACTAGCCAACGTGGGATCGATTATAATCTACTTGAGAGAGTTATGGAAGTCTTAGCGGTACTACGTTTTATTATTAACTGGCCTTTTAATTCGAAAGTTTCGCACCCTGATGGTCTTAACTAATTTATTGATTAACAATAATTTATCAGTTTAAGCGTATCAGTCTTGAAATAGACAAATCTATTACAAATTTATGGTTAACTACCCACATTGATTATGAATAAACCATGCTTAAAAATAAAATCTTACTGAGGATTTTTTGCCTGTTGCTTTGTCAATCGTGGGTAACCAGTAGTGCTGGTTTACCCACAGTGACCGAATCTCAAATGAAAGCAGCTTATCTATATAAATTTATTAAATATATCTCCTGGACCAAAGAAGCATTTACCAATTCTTCAACTCTACGAATTTGTGTATTGGCTGATACAGATCCATTCATGGGTGAGTTAGATACAGCCGTTAAAAATGAAAAAGTTGACGGCCGATTATTAGAGGTCAAATATATTAACCGTGCGAGCCAAATTAATCGTTGTCATACCTTATTTATTGAACGTTCAGAAGAAGCCAATTTGCCAGAAATTCTTAGCGTGGCTAATCAGTGGTTTACTTTGACCATCAGTGATATGGACAACTTCGTCGAGCAAGGAGGTATGATTCAATTATTTACTATAAATAACAAAATTGGTTTTGCGATTGCCCCAGAGGCTATTGAAAAAGTAGGTTTAAAAGCCAGTGCTCAATTATTACAAGTAGCTAAACGAATTTCTCGGCAAGATTAAATTAATTATGATTAACTCACCTTACGCACGGTTAACCACCTCCAACCCTTCCTGGTTAAGGAGGAGAGTATCCATGGCGACTCAGACGGTATTTATTCTTAACCAGGAGGGGCTATAGGGGTCAATGCCATTAAGTTAAGCCGGCCAAAGAAACCTTAAAGGTCTAAAACCAGACCTTCAAGGTTAAAACCTGACCGCGGGATTCCTTAACTTAATGGCATTGCGGCTAAAGCCTCTACTCCAAGCGACCGCTACTTCTATCGACCTCTACTCGAACCGGCCTCTACTTCAATTCCTCCATTAACTTAGGTGTGAAATACTAAAATTGTACATATAGTAATATCCTTATCTAGTTGTCCCATAATAAGTTTGGCCAAACCGCAGGGATAACACCCCTTCGAGGGGTGTTATCCCTCAGAAGTACAACAGTAGGTGAATATTACTATATCTACCTGAATACTACTATAACACGCGGCATATATTAGGTTATTCCGCCAGATCCTAATTTGCTGGCCTCAATGGCGGCATAGCGACGGCGGTCTGTTTTCAATAAACTGTTATAAAAATCGCGCATTTGCGCTTCGACTTTAGGGAATAAAACTAATGTTACAAAAATTACCTTTAATCT
>DZAL01000137.1:3449-17102 GCA_022729575.1 Thiomargarita sp. | reverse complement strand
TTACGCCGATATTAAAAATAACTCTCATCGGTTGGATTGAACCGAGGTAGCCCGCATTCATTTTGGGAAAAAGGACAATTCGTAGTCCCTGGTTATCTCAAAGTTGATTTTGGCTCTCGTCTCTCCGAGGGAACGGTGGTGGTGAATGCACAGCCGCTGGAGATGACGATTAACTAGCCAGTCTTAACCTCGTTACCAGGTCCCGCGTAGTAACGAAGTAAAGTTATTAAACTTCACGGTACTCATCAATTAACGTGATACTCATTATTTAACTTGAGAAGTAGGAGGGAAACAGTTTTTCTCCATTAGTTTAACTTAAACAGCATGAACACTTATGAAACCGCGCATCTATCTGGACACGACCATTCCCAGTTACTTAGTCGATGAACGAGAAGAACTGAAAATGTTTATCGACATTACTCAACAATGGTGGCAACAAGAACGACAACACTTTGAAATTTGGGTATCCGAAGCCGTGTTCATCGAATTGAATAGAGGCAACTATCCAAATAAAGTTAAAGTGTTAGAAAGCGTCTCTCAAATTTCTATACTACCGTTTGACCCACGCATTGAAGAGATAGTTCGTATCTATCTGGAAAACTATCTAATGCCACGGGTACTCCAAGGTGATGCCTGACATCTGGCGTATGCTTCGTTTTATGAGATGGATTTTCTGTTGACCTGGAATTGCAATCATTTAGCCAATGCTAATAAAATGCGACATATTCGGGTCATCAATAGCCGTTTAGGTTTACACACTCCCGACATCGTCACCCCATTAACGCTTTTTACGGAGGCACCAAGATGATAACCAATGCTTTATTAGAAGAACAATATCGGGTCCAGAAACAATTAGTGGAAGAAGCCGGCTATGATATTCAAAAATATTCGGCTAATCTCCAAACGATGCTCAAAAACCTTCAACAACAGTATGGCTTAACTCTCCATTATGGCCAGCCGGCAGGTTGGACGGCTAAATTCATGGGGCGACCCTCTGAAGAAGTCAAGCTCGCGTAGTTGGACTGAGCTTCGCTACGTCCAACAATCCCACGGTAATTATTGTTGGACGCAGCGAAGCTCAGTCCAACCTACGGGCTACAGGCTTTGATGGTGGTTTAAACTATTAAGGTTGTTTTTGCGGTTGAACTTGACTGGAATCATGGCACCTGCTAAACTTAAACTTCTCTTAACCGTATTTAAGGAGATTTAAACATGACTTGGGAAGAAATTCGTCAGCATTTTCCACATCAGTGGTTATTACTAGAAGCCTTGGAAGCGGTTTCCAAAGCCGGTCAACGCATTGTCACACAACTCGCCGTGGTTAGTGTGTTTCCAGACTCCAAGGTTGCCATGACCGCGTATGCCAAATTACATCATGACGCCCCTGCGCGGGAACTATATGTATTCCATACTGACCGTACACAATTGGATATTCAGGAACGTCATTGGCTAGGTATTCGAGGAACGTCATGAAGATTCACCTGCAACAGGGTTTGCCATTTATTCAAGTGTCGTTAGTCCATCGTCATCAACCAAAGATTTTTAACCAGGTTCTGCTGGACATCGGTTCGGCTGGTACCGTTTTTTCAATCGAGAACGTGGTTGACCTTGGCTTACAATTTGAGTATCAAGACCCCGTACATCGAATTTGTGGAGTTGGCGGTGCCGAATTTGTGTTCTCCAAGCGTGTTGATGGTTTAGCTTTGGGGACTTTTGAACTCAGGAATTTTGAGATTGAAATTGGCACTCTGGATTACGGCTTGGCCAGCGATGGCATTTTAGGTATCAATTTTTTGCGTCAGGTCGGAGCCTGTATTGATTTGGCAAAACTAGAAATTTATTAAGTTGGGAGACCAATATTTTTTTGACCCGGCCAGGCAGGGTGCGCAACCAGTTTATCGTTGCCCACCACTTTGAATGGTTTGAATGACGGGCAAATAAACATTTGCCTACCCCACTACCGTGAAAATAAGTGGCAAGGGGCTGAATGGATAGATTGAAAAAATGTTTATCTGGTATGGTTCATCTCAAAGTCTATTTTGGCTATCGTCTCCCCGATGGAACGCTGGTGGTGAATGCGCTGCCGATTGAGATAACGATTGATTGAGTGTTGGGGAGGGGGGAAGGAGGGGGGAAGACTTCCTGTCCTTCCATGTAATCGGTGTTATTCAGTTTCAAGACGTTGACCCTTGACAGTTATCAAAAACACTGTTAGACTCCGGAGACAGACCCAGACATAAACCTAAAAATAGACAAACGGACAAAACGTATGTTTACGACAGAATGGATACAAACTCAGGTCTCCCAAGGCGAATATGTTTTCTCTAAACATGGAGACCAAGAAAGACAAAATGATAATTTGTCGATTTCCGAAATAGAAGAAGCATTACTTCAGGGCCGCCTCTTGGAACACTATCCCAATACCGGCCGTGGTGAAAGCTGTTTAATGGTGGGCTTTACCAATCAGGGTAAACCAATTCATATTGTCTGTGGGCAACTGAAACAGAAATTGACGATTATCACTGTTTATATTCCCTCACCACCTAAATTTAAAAATCCTTATGAACGAGGCTAATCATGGAAACCCTTTGTCACTTTTGTGGTAACCAAAATTTTACCGAACGTCACGTTCAATATGTTTATCGGCGTGACGGTCACTTCTTGATAGTCAACGAGGTACCTTGTGAACAATGTGACTATTGTGGAGAACAATACTTTCAAGCCAAGGTGTTAAAACCGATTGAGATAGAATTTGAATCCATCCATTACCGTGGCAAGAAAGTTGCGAGAGAGTTGCGAATACCTGTAGAACAGTTTCAGGAAGTCCTGGCCACCGCTTAAATTTTGAATGATGGGCAAACAAACCCTTGCCCACCCTACTCCTACTGGCACGGTAGAAAACGATGACTGGCTTTCCAACACCACTATCCAAACTGGTGCCACTGTCAAAGGCGTTGTCTTAACAGGCTATATCACCAACGAAGGCACGTTAATTGATATTGAATTTGTCGGTGCAGTCTTAAAGGGTGGCACTTTGGCTGGCAAGATAGTCAATAACAGCCGCGTCGCAGGCAAAATTCCAGAGGTCAAATTAACCGCTGGTACAACTATAACGGGTGGCAATTTAGCAGGCCAGATTGAAGGCGATTGTCAGAAGCCTGCGCTATTGGAAAAAGTAAAAGTGAAGACCGGCAGTGTCTTGAAATGTGTGGAGTTAGGGAAGAATGTGAAGATGGAGAAGGGGGTGACGATGGAAGAGAAATAGGTAGGAGAGGCAGAGGTCATCCTGGCCATTCGTGAAATCCTGTTCACACTCACTCAAACCTTGACGATTTTTTAAACTATCAAGGTTTTTTTGTGGTTTGCCCGTGGATGATAAAGGTGCTAAAATAACTCTTACCTAATTCCAAAAAGGACTCGTAACGTGCCAGAAATTAGCCGTTTCTTTGGAATACTTATCGCCATGTACCACAACGACTATCAACCACCACATTTTCATGTGCGTTATGGCGGTCAAAAGGCGATTGTCAACCTTCAAACTTTAGAATTATTAGTTAGAAGGAAAATTACCGCCTCGCTTGCATCGTCTGGTGTTAAAATGGGCAACCTGGCATCAACAGGAACTGTTACAAAACTGGGAACTGGCCAGAAACCAACAACCTTTAAACAAAATACCACCCTTGGAGTAATTGCGATGCTAAAAGATATTGTAGCGGTATCCTCACAACCAGGATACCAACTCGACTTACGTTTTGAAGATGGAGTAGCAGGTCGGCTGAATATCAGCCAGTTAATTGAATTTTCTGGAATTTTTGAACCTCTTCAAGACCTTGACTACTTTGCGCAAGTGCGCGTCAATCCCGAACTAGGTACTCTCGAATGGCCTAATGAAGCCGACCTTGACCCCGATGTACTTTATGCGCTACTCACGGGTCAAACCATTCATTATGAACCTAACTATTTGCCGGTCGCACAAGCGGCATAGGACCACTAGGCTCACGTAGGTTTTCGTTTTCGCCAGCGAACTCCAACATTTGGATAAATCTTCAGTTAGGTAGGGTGGGCCACAGGTTTATCGTGGCTCACCGCTTTGAATGGTTTGAGTGATGAGCAAAAAATGGCTCACCCTCACCTATTGGTTATCTCAAAGTGTATTTTGGCTATCGTTTAAGTACTAAAGCAACAATTTTCTCGTATTTTCTTTCGCCCCTCGCCCTTTGGGAGAGGGGCCGGGGGTGAGGGGAAATACCGCCGAATTTATGCTTCAGAACTTATCAGATGGCACGGTGGTGGTGAATGCACCGCCGCTGGAGATGACGATTAATTAACCGGTCTTGAGGATGGCTGGGGTGGAGAATGGACTGGCGGAGAGTTGGGGAGGTGAGCTGACCCAGCTTACCAAGATGATGATGATAATGACTCTTGACCTAAGTGAGAGGAGAGAAATTTATGAACTATGCAGCAACTATCTATCAACAAGATTTTCTGCTCTGGCTTCAACAGCAAGTGGAATTGCTACAACAAGGTCGATTGGCCGAACTTGACATGAACAACCTCGTGGAGGAACTAGAAAGTATGGGGATAAATCAACATCACCAACTCCTCAATCGTCTGCGCGTCTTGCTGATGCACCTACTGAAATGGCAATTTCAACCTAGCCACCGTGCCGGCAGTTGGAAAGGCACGATAGTGGAACAACGTGAAAGACTTTGGCAATTGCTGAAAACCAGTCCTAGTTTAAAAGCTCAAATTGCCGAAAAGGTTACGGAATCCTATCATGGTGCTATCAAACGCGCCGCCGCCGAAACGGATTTGCCTAATTCGACCTTTCCTAAAGTGTGTCCTTATACCTTAGAACAAATCTTAGACGAGGACTTTTATCCTGATGATACTTAACCGTCTAAACCCACGGCTATGATAGGAAGCCTTGATAAAGCGAAACTTTGGATTCCTGTATAATTGCCAAACTTCAACCTCTGAATGAGACTTGAGAAATCTTTGTGTCTGAACTCTAATTACTCCAACGGATTACGTTGAATCCCAAAGTAATGACCGGCAAATTATTGGCGTATGTCAAGGGGAAAAGAGTAAGAACCAGGAGGCGAAATCGCGGAAAAAAGAGTTAGGAGATTACAAACCGAAAATCGATAAACTTAACTTGACACCCCAGTGAGGAAAACAACTATGCAAAACGAATTACTACCCCTAGATGGTTGGGTGAAGATTCAGTTGCTGGAACCCACCTATCAGGAACAATCAGCACTCGTGGACCAACTTTGTGGAGTTTGGAGACTAAAAAATAAAGGTCGGTTTTATAAACCATGAAAATCATTCTCTACCGTTCTACCTCCATCATTCTTTCTACCAATACCTACGCCCGTTTAGATAACGTGAGAAGGTTGGTGGGGGTTTGCTATTTATTATCCAACAATCCAGAAAACAGTACCGAGACGCAACAGAGATTAAGTGGATTGTTGGAAAGTTCTGCGGAAAAACCGGCGATTCTCCTAATACCAGAGACTCTCAAAAAATTTCTCCTGGACTGGTTACCAAGAAACCATAAAGTTAACTCATTGCAGACCAAGAACTATGATGACACCGAGTTAGAAGGAGAAACTAAAGCTCAGGCTGTGAAGAATGAAATTCTAGCTTATGTGGAAGCCGACGATAAAACTTCGGTTCAAATAGATTTCACTGAAAGTTTATCTCTGGCAATCACCAGTAGTAAACAACCCGCTTGGGTTAACCTCTTGACTAACCGCTTACTTTCGCCCTGTGGTGAAGAAATTACTCTCAAGGGAGATGTTACCCTGGCGGATAAATATCGATTGGCAGAACTTTTGGAGGAGGTGGCGGACGAACGTGACCTGGGCGTGGTCTGGAAAGCCACTGATTTGGAACGCTTTGCTGCTGGAGAACGTGATAGCGAGGTGGTCATCAAATTTTTACCTAAAGAATTTTTCAAATTACGTCCCGAGATGTTAAAAAATTTGGCCCGCGAATTTGAACAATATAAGAGAATCAGTCATCCCAATATTGCCAAAACGATAGAAATCAATTGTGCTGGGAGTCAAATTTACCTGGTGATGGGATTTCTCCCCGGTATGCCATTAAGTGCTGTTATCAAACAGCATCCCCATGGCATATCTTTGCCAGAGGCCGAGGTAATTATCCGAGGAATCGGTGATGCGTTGACTCGTCTTCATAACAAAGGAGTGAAGCGATTAGACCTGAAACCAATCAATATTTTTTATGAGTCTCAATCACAAAGTGTCAAACTGGTTGATTTTGGGATAGGTCGTACCATTAGACGATTTGAATGTCCCCCTGAAGAGACCCCAAAAGACCCTTATGCCAGTTGGAAGGCGTTAGGTGATGAGGCACCTGAAACCAGTGATGATGTTTATGCGTTCGCTGGTATCGTTTATGAACTGTTGTCGGGACGGCATCCGTTTGAGAGAAAGACGGTAGATGAAGCGGTACAGGGAGGGTTATCTCTAAAAACGCTTAACCAGTTGGAGTTTTACCAGAATCAAGCTATTTCAGGCGGTTTGGCTTTTAAACGGGAAGATAGAATTAACACGGTTGATGAATTTTTAGTGCAGTTTTTTCATCCCAATAAACAGTAGATTGTGCCGCTAGTTTGAAGTTATTGTCGGTTTTTATTAAATGACTACTGACACCCGTACTGACACCTCTCCTATTCGCTTAATAGGGGTGCCTATACTATTGTGGGTAGTGATGCAACCTGGGTGAAAAGTAAGGACTGCTAGTCCTGATATTTCTTATCACCCAGATTGCATCACTACCAAAAAACGGCGGTGCCATTATGCGCCGACTATGGCGAAACGTATCAAGAAAATTGAGAGACCAGGTATTTTGTTATGTTGCTGACTGTCAAAGACACTGCCAAACGAATCAAACAAGGCCAGATTTTGTTTCTCGCCGGCGAGGAGGAATTGTTACGCCAACTGCCCACAGGACACTGGATAGGTGGGACGATACCTTATTTTATGACTGAACAAGGTGGACAGGATTCGACTACCGAAATTTTTGTCAATGAAGTACCTCCCATGGTTTCTGCTTTCAACATTATTAGTTACGAGGAAGCCAATCTGAGGCGGATTCCTGCGGAGGCTTTTGACAATGGCTTTTCACTGGTCATTATTCCTTATGCGAGTGATGCCCATTTTTCCTATGCGAAAAATTCGCATAATTATCCCAACCTCTTTTTAAAACCTATTATAGGATGGATTGCCGGAGTTCATCTGAAAAACCTTGGTCAGATGACACCTAAAGTATTTAATGGGGAAACCGGTGAAGGTTTTGAACAACAAGCAGTAGTGATGCACTTATCTTTGCCATTGGAGAAGATGGCGATGATTCAGACTATTAATCCCTTTAAGCCAGGTGAAGGTGATTATATTACTTTTGAGAATGAAGGTTTTGAAATAGCAGAATGTTTGGTCAATGGGCAAAAACAAAATTTTGCCTGTTACTTGAGAGAACACCAGATCGATTTAAAATTTCCCTTAGTAGCCAATTATTTTGGTACATCGATGAATGTCAGTTTTCAAGATATTAATACGAAAGCGAATATTGTTAAATTATATGCACCGGTCTTCAAAAATATCACCTATCAACTGGCAGTTCCTCTGCAAGATTATGTGGCTAAATTTAAGGAAGAACTCTCGTTCCAACATCTTGCTTCTCCACCCGTGTTTGCTTGTAATTGCATTTTAAATTACGTTCATTCTGAACTAGAAGGAAAAAGAACTGGTTTTTTGGTGGGTCCGATGACCTTTGGTGAAATTGCTTATCAATTAGTCAATCAAACTCTGGTTTATTTGGAAATTGAAGATAATTAATTTATTATAATCTCGTCTAACCAAATTAGGATTATAAAGCGAAGTTTTGAAACTGACAAAACTTCGCTTGGTACTCCTAAACCATTCGCCGATGGTCGATATTTTTCAGTGCTAGTCAAATCTATTTAGGTCGTAAAATAATAACTTGCCCATCAAAACTGCCAGTTTTCAGCAAGGAATATTGCAATGGTAGCGGACCTGCATGGATTACCTGGTCATTTTCGTCTAACACGCCATTATTGTTGGCATCGCTGGCTAGAGCCCCAATATGTTGATATTGTTTGGCGCCCGAATATTTCACCGCAATCAGATCACCTGGCAGGAGGTCATGTTGCCAACGGAGCGATTTATTCGGTACTCCAGCGGCTAATACTAACTCAGTCACTTTGGGAAATCGGTTAATCAACATCCCTACATTGTAATTTTTATCTAGCCGAGTGCCTTTCCAAAGGCTATAGGCCGTGATTAACACATCGGCACAATCGACTCCAAGATAATTTTCACTTTGGTAAGTAGTGGAACCAAACAGTCCCGGCACGTTAAAAAAAGAGGTCAGGTAGCCCAGATAACCCTCGCCCTCGCGCACCGAAATTCTAAACACCGTGGGAGAAAGTCCTCTGGCATCCGCTTGTTCAATCCCCGCCGAAGAATTGATAATTTTACCAGCTTTTTCAATTTCTACTTGAAACCAAAAACTCCCAACGGCGGTTTTAAAATAAGCCGTGGTGGAGATAGTTGGCCAAAATGCTTTAAACCAGTCTTTGATTTTGGTGCTCGTCGAAATAGGAAAAGGTTGAATTTCCCACTGACCTTGAAACGGTACTAATTCGCGTCGAGTATAATCTATCTTACCAAAACCTACCCATTGGTAAGGATGAGGTTCCCAGGGATGATTGGCGTTTTTATAGATTTTGGAAAGATCCGGGAAAATTTGGTACCAGTGAATAGTCGCTTCAGCGACGGGTTGAACTTTTAACTTTACCGTTTGGCCTACCAACGGATAGATGGCAATGTCTTTGTTCCAAGGACCATCGTCAAGTTGAGACTGAATAATGATCGCCGCTAAACTGTAAGCGGAGTGACCAATGAGTAACCACAGACCTAAGTAAATTCTAAAAGCGCGTATTTGAATGTTCATAGAAAGTTTCCATAGAGAATGATCAATTTCGACAAGTTTTCTCAAGTGATACCTTGGAGTCCAAAACCAGTTTTGGACTCCCGCCGGGAAGAGGTAAAACTACCCTAATTTTGATTTCGCCAACTTTGGTAAATCCCCGGTCAATCCCATCGCTTGTTTCATAATAAACTGTTTAATCGGGGTAGCAGCATCGGTAAGATTGAGTCCCCAATTGCGAATTAGACGAATGGGGGCCACGGTGCTACCAAAGAGTAATCGAAATCCTTCCATCAATTTTAGCATTCCCCAATTATTGCCTTTTCGCCAACGCTCATAACGACGCAATTCCTGGTAAGTACCCCAGTCACGCTGATTCGCCTGGGCTTCTAAAATCACTTCACTTAAACTGGCCGCATCCAGTATTCCTAAATTGGCCCCCTGACCCGCTAAAGGATGGACCGTGTGCGCGGCATCTCCTACTAAAGCCAGCCGTGGTTGGACATAATTAGTGACATGACGACCTTGCAACGGAAAGAGGGCACGTTCACTACCATGATTAATGGCACCGAGTTTAAACGCAAACGCCGTTTCCAGTTCACGTTGAAATTTATCACTGTCTAATTTAATGAGACGTTGAGCCTGTGGCGTGTCCAGACTCCACACGATTGAGCAAGTATGAGAATCCACCAGGGGGAGAAATGCGAGAGGACCGGTAGGTAAAAAGCATTGCCAGGCGGTTTGCTCATGGCTTAACACGGTTTGTACCGTAGCCACAATAGCTTGTTGACCATAATCGTGTAGTTCATAAGAAATACCGGCTAAAGCGCGAATGGAGGACTGAGCACCTTCGGCACTAACCAAAAGTCGAGTGGTCAAACATTGACCATTATCTAAACCAACCACCATGGCCGTTTCATCTTCCGTCTGCTGGAAACTTTGCACTTTCGCGGGCCGATAACTGATTAAATCAGCGAACTCGCTGAGACGTGCAGTTAAAGCGGCTTGTAAGACCTTTTGTTCAATAATATAACCTAAAGTTGATTCCTGTAAGGAGGCACTGTCAAAATGAATTTTGCCAGAGCCACTGGTATCCCAAACATAGATTTGGTGAAACGGACTGAGACGGTTGGGCCGAATTTTATCCCAAACGCCTAAGCGAGTTAAAATACGTTCCGAAGCACGAGTAAACGCGAAGGTTCTTAAATCTGGTTGGTCAAGGTCGATCGGTAATGCTGGAGTGGCTTCTACTAATATCACTCGTTGTCCGCCTTGAAGCAGGGCACAAGCCAAAGTGTTGCCGACTACCCCACTACCAACGATAAGCGTGTCGCAATCTAAAGAGAGCATATATTGAATCCTAAAATGAGGTGTAGTATAATTCATAACCGTTAGCATAGCAACCACCCCCAGCCCCTCCTTGGTAAGGAGGGGAGTTAGGAGAGCTACCGCTAAACTCCTTTCTTTACTAAGGAGGGGTCGCCGGGGCTAGTTCACTCCCCTCCTTACCAAGGCTACTCTATGCACACGCTGGCGCGTGGGAACGAGAAGAAACCTACTTATGTGCATAGAGTAGCCTTAGCAAGGAGGGGCTGGGGGTAGTTGAGTTAACCTTGCGTAAGGTGAATTCCTAATTGACCGGGCGTACATTGCGTCGGTAGTAACTATAATTGACCACCGTTTTTTGCTTCGCTGGAATCTCGACCTCAAAAATAATTTGTTGATTATGTTCGCGTTTATGGGGGTGTGACGATTCTTTCATTTCCCATTCTTCTGGCATCGGTTCCTTGAGCGTAACCACTGCCACTTGCTCTTTGAAGTTTTCAATTTCCACTTGCATAGACTCTTCCGAGTCATATAACACCACGTCGTTACCTTTCTGATTACGACGTTCATTCAAACGTTGTTGACCCATTTGACGTTGCGTGACTACCACTTCACGACTGTCGCCAATCGTCAATTTGAGCGGTTGTCCTACGGGCGTAAACTCAGCCTGGTCCTCACCGAGAAAAATAGTGCTATGATGGCCATCATCGCTGTAAAGACGAGTTTTGCCTTCCCATAACGCATGTTGACCTAAGCCTTGATCCGTAGTATTTTGTAACTCGTAATGCACTGGAATACCCACGTTATCGCCCACTTGTTTCGGGTCCCACGGTAGGATCGCGGCATCAAAAGTAAAATGTTTTTTGATGGGCAAGTCAGTCGCGGCGAAAAATTGCATCCGTTTGGTTTCACCGGTGAGAATTTCACTGTCGAAGGCTTCGCCATAATCAAGTTGAAAACGAGAAGAGGGTAAATTTTCGCCGGAGAAATTTCTGAGCACTAAAAAGGAGGCTAAGTTTAACGCGGTTTCATCTTTACGCACGATGGCTTGATAAGTCACTAAGCGGTCAATATTGTTAAGTAAATAACTGATTCTTACCCGAATTTGTTGGCCGCTGGGACTGGCGATTTCCCACCCCAGGGATTCTGGTTCAGCAGCGGGATAACTGACTGTTAACAAGGTGACCGGCGCCGGTTGCTCCAAGATGGTGAGACGGATCGAATTAGGTCTAATTTGGACCCCTTTCCAGGCAAAATCGATTTGGTTGATACCGGTTTGTAGAGTGAGGACGCGCTCTTCTTCTAATAAAGTGGCGGCCGGATTATCTAGTCGTACTACGGTAGCTTCTCGCTCTGGTAGGGCCACTAATTTGATGCGGGCCCAGGCCGCAGGGGCGGGAAGGAGAAGAGAAAATATCAAGTAAGTGAGAACATAAGTATGTCGTTTCATAGTAAATTTCCTGTGTTGATAGTGTTGGGTAAAAGTTAAGGGGTAGTCATCCTGTGCCCTGATCACTCCTATGGTCTTGCTCCCACGTTTCGCGATGGCCGTAAAATTATGGAGGTTGGAGTCCAAATTTTCAAATTTGGACAACGTGATTTGAAGTGCCTGAGTATCGAAATGCCTACCGTGGTGGTTAATGTACCTGTACTTGCCGCTCTCCTTCAAACAAGGTTAACGTATAATTGAGGAGATATTCTTTGGTTTGCGGAGGTAAGGTTAAAGTATATTTCACGGTGTCCAGATCCACTTTTTCAAACTGGCCAGTAAAATCCGTGGCTTGGTCGATGTTCCAGTAAGCATGGGGAAAGTGTTGAAAAATTTCTAAATTCGCTGGTAAATTGCGATAATTAGCCAACTTGAGTTGCCAATGTTGGACTCTATCAAAGCCAGAGACATAACCTTTTTGGTCAAATAAATAGTTTTCGGTGTGGTAGTTCATCAATACCGGTGCCACTTTAACTTGCTGGGTTTGACCCAAGTTAAGTTCCACTTCTTGTTCAATGGGAATGTATTGGGTATAAACTTCACCAATATAGGTCAGATGTTGATGTTCTGGTAGTTGCCGATAGACGGTCACGTTGCCATCAGGCAATGGAGTTTTACCTAAATGATGAGTTTCATCATTGTTGAAAAATAAAAATTGTTGTGGTCCGTTGCTACCATATCGTTGTTCGTCATAACGATACCAGGTGCGAATGGGAATGTCAGTGGCGGCAAAGGAGCGTAAACGTTTGCCCCAGCCATTCAGGATAGTTTCGGTGCCTTCAATGGTGTATAAAAAATACTCGGATAAGCCTTCCTTGACAATTTCTTTAGCGGACAGGGCGGTCACTGCGTCGAAGACTTCGGCGCGGCGGCTCTGTAATTTCATTTTGGAATCTTCTTCCAAACCACCCTTGGCGACGAGGGTCTCACCTCCCAACAGGAGGGCGCCACTGGGCATTCCATAAGGCGGCTGGCGACGAGCTAATTCGGCAATTTCGTCGAGGAGTTGAATTTTTCCTACCACTACCCGAGTTTGGGCTGGTGCGTAGTCTTCACCACTGTTATTATCCACTCGCACATAATTTTCTAGTTGCATCGTTTTTTCATCCGATGACAGGGTGGCCATATAGACTGACTGCCAAGAGAGGCCGGAGGTGAAAAAGGTGATTTCGACGGGAATTTCGCCGGCGATTTTGGAATCAATTTTCCATAATGCACTGCCAGTGATATTGGGTGGGTAGGAGACTTCCAAGAGTTTGACTTGATCAGAATGTTGGGGAGCTTCTAATTGCACCGAAGTAGGGTCAATTAAAGTGCCAGCCCAACTAAATTCCAGGCGGTTGAGTCCTTGCGTGAGCGTGAGTGTGCGTTGCTCCCGCACTAGAGTTAAATCCGCCGCGTTATAAATGGTCAGTTGTACTTGATCACGGTTGGGAAGGGTAACTAGGTCGATTTTCGCATGTCCTAGCGTGGGTAGCGAAAGACTGAAGAGAGTGATGACAAAAGGTTTGAAGTTAAATTTGAACATAAAGTTCTCCGGTTAGTAAAAAATCGATGGTAAAAATAATCGTGGCCCCTATTCCTGCCTTGACCAAGGAGGGAGTGAGGGCAATGCCATTAGGTTAAAAATTCGTGTATTTCGAGAAATCACTTCGCTCATTCCAGAAACCAGGTAGTGATGCCATAGGTAGTTGGTCAAGGTCTCAAACCTGACAGGTCTCGAAGACCTGTCAGGTTTAAACCACTACCTGGTGTTTGATCACTGGAAACCATTAAATTAAAACCCTTTCAACTTACAAGTTCTCAAACCTGACAGGTCTCGAAGACCTGTCAGGTTTAAACCACTACCTGGTGTT
>DZAL01000137.1:0-3349 GCA_022729575.1 Thiomargarita sp. | reverse complement strand
TGATCACTGGAAACCATTAAATTAAAACCATTTCAACTTAATGGCATTGACGCTAACAGCATTTTATTCTAACATAACATAATGTGGATTGCCTAATAAATTTTTCAAACGGGCTAATTCTTCTTCCATGGCTATAGCTCGTTCTTCGGTGGCGCGACGAGCGGCGGCTTCGGCTTCGGCGCATTGTATTGCCGTTTCCGCCCGGTATTGAGCGGCCAAGACCAGTTCTTGGGCGGTGGGTAAAAATTGTCCTTGTACGGTGGCCCAGCGTAACCAGACGGCTTCTAGTCCTTCATAGATACCATGCCAACGGGTCAGTGCGAGTCCTAGACGCGAACTGATAAAGCGATTGTGGGCATCAATGGGGATTTCTTGATATTCGCCATTGATCAGTTCAAAACCAGCCCAGTCTTCAGGGTTATTGGGATTAAACCAGTAGTATTCTGGAATTTGAAGGTGATTTTGATAAATGAATTTTTTGTCACCTTTGTCATACTTCAGCGTAGAATCGGATAATAATTCAATAACCACTTCCGGGCTTTTGCTTTCTTTCCAGACGACCCAACTTTTGCGAACTTGATTGTTCACTTCAAGGACGATAAAGACATCGGGTACGAGCGATTCATAATGATGGATTAATTGATTTCCAAAATGAATAAACATTTGGCCGCTAATGTAACCAGCACCCTGGTGGTTCAACCAGGGTTTTAAGGAATTAATCAGCAATTCTCTTTGTAGGCGGTGTTGTTCAGTGTTTCCGCCTTGGCCTTCCTCAGAGGGTAGGTCATTTTCAGTTAAGTGTAAATAAGATCGGGTGTCAAGTGTGGTGGTAGATTCTAACATACGTTTTCCATCTGCGTGAGTGAAAATTAATAATTTAATGTATCCCAGAATTCGGCAGTCCCGCCAAATTAATGGAAGTCTTAAAATGCAATGAATTATTCAGGTTCCAAGTTTCCTAAACCTCTAAGGTTTAGGAAACTTAGCACCCGGCGGTTAATATCTTCATTGGCTGGTAGGGACTACCCAGAATTCGATATTTTTTGCCAAAGACGGTTTCAGTTATGTCACGCCAATTTACCAAGCTAAGTACTGAAGCAGAAATTCGGCGGTATTTTCCCTCACCCCCGGCCCCTCTCCCAGAGGGAGAGGGGCGAAAGAACATACGAGAAAATTTATACTTCAGTACTTATGCTTTGAACTCCTGGAGCGGAAGAATCTAGGTTCGTAATTTAAGGCGTGGGTGTCGTCAATAATCGTTGCAGTTGTGTGTTGACAAATTCGTTACTGGGTTCAATGGCTAATACTTCTTGGTAGAGGGCTACGGCTTCTTGGTGTCGTCCAGTGATGCCGAAGACTCCAGCTAAATTGATACGAGCTTTCAAATTTTGCGGATAGACTTGAATGGCTTGGCGATAGGAGGCTTCGGCTTCGGGATAGCGACCTTGTTCATAAAAAATATTGCCTTTATTGACCAAAAACTTGGCTTGATCAAAGGGACGCAAGGTGGGATTTAAAAATGCAGTATCAATCCATTTTAACGCTTGGTCATATTGGCGAAGCATTTTATGGGCGACGACGATATTTAGTGCAGTTTCAGGTGACACGGAAAGGGTATAGGTGCCGTCCCCGCGTGGCTCTTTAGTGACGGCATGGTTGAGGGCGGCTAAACCTTCTGCTGGTCTCTGTGCTTGCAATAAATGTTTGCCTAAAATAATCCACCCTCGTTGTTGGCCAGGTGATTGTTCGACGTTATGTTGCCATAGCGCGATGGAGTCGCGCCATTTCTGATTGCGTTGCCGGGTGCTGGTGGCTAGTGTTAACAAAATTATCACGATGACTATGGCCGTGGTCGTTTTAGCGGTGGCTTGGTTGATTCCTAGCGTGATGAAGGTTTGTGGTAATTGCTTTACCAACAGCCAACCGAGGAGTATCGTTAGACCTAGATTGGGTAAATAAGTACGGTGTTCAAAAATGACATCGCGAATGGGGATGAAACTGGATTCAATGGTATGTGCCAAATAGTAAAAGAAAATGCTAAAAGCAATTAGAGGCCGACGACGAAAATAGTAATAAGCGAGGCCAAGTAAAATCAAGTGTCCGCAGAGTGCGAAGAGGGCTTCACTGTGTAAAATTTGGGCGACGAAGTGATAATTGGGGTTGGTCACCAAAAAACTGTTGGTAATTGGGTAGTCGTAGTCAATATGAGAACTACTTGGCCAAATAAATAGGTGTAGATAGGTCCATAATACACTCATTTGGGTGGCTAAGTAAGCGGTGCGTGAAATTTCGGTGGTTTCTTGAGTCAGAGCTTGCATGGCTTGGAGCGAAAATGGATTTTGTTGAAAGACGAGGGCTAAGATGACCCAAATACTCGCCGTTCCTAATAAAGCAAAGGTGCCAATGAGGATTAAACGTGGTCGGTGTAACGGGAAGAAAGTAAGTTCTAGTAGTAACAGTGCAATGGGCAAAGTGGCGGTGTTTTGTTTGGTAAAAAAAGCGAGTAGTATTAATAAGAGGCAACTTAAGGCCCAGAGATTACGTGATAAGGGGGAGTGACTTAAACGGGCTTGAATAAAACTAGCCAGGGCCCCAATATAAAATAAGGCGGCTAAGGAGGCTAGTCGTTGCACGATGTAAGTAACGGCTTGAATTTGCAGGGGGTGGAGCAGAAAGAGCAGCGCCACCGTGAGAGGTAGCCAATGTTTAGTTGCTGGGCCTAACGTGTCGGTGAGTAATGGGGTACGCACGAGGCCGCGTAGTAGTCCCCATACCGCATAGCCAGTGAGCAGGTGAATGAGAATATTGACCAGATGATAACCGGCGACTTGAAATTGGTGGACTTGGTAATTAAGGGCAAAGGTGAGGTAACCGATGATGCGCAGTGCGGAAAATTGCCATAATTCACCTAAAGTCCCTTGCCATTGATAAATGACCGGATTTTCTTGAATGGAGGAGAAGTCGTCTAAATAAAAAGGTACGTCTAAGGTATGACCATAGGTGAGGGCCACTACGAGAGCGAGAAGGAGGAGTTGAAGGTACCAAGTATCTAGGAACAATGGAGTAATTTTGGTAGCAGACGTAGTTATCATAGTTTTTAAGTTGATGATGGAATAAATGGATGTCGTCCGAAAATTGGGTAGTCCTGAAATCTGGGTAAAACTAGCTTTCCTAAGCCTTCGAGGCTTAGGAAAGCTAAGTTGCGTTAAACTGAATCGGCGTTGTCAAAAATCAGATTTATTTATCTCGTTCCTACGCGCCAGCGTGGGAATGCCGTGAGCAATGCGCCAGCGTGGCGGGAAAGGGACGCTGGCGCGTCCCGACGGCATTCCCACGCTGGCGCGTGGGA
>DZAL01000449.1 GCA_022729575.1 Thiomargarita sp. | reverse complement strand
TCCATATGAATATTCCTTGGGTAAATTTCTTATTTTATTTTGTTTATTAAGTAATGGACGACAGGAAAACAGCCCCCAAGTGGGGGTTGTTTGTATAAAATGAATTATTTTTAAGAGCGCTAACGCTCGCTTTGTTTTATGACATTGCTTTAACTAAACCAGCACGCGCGGCGTTGATACCTGCTTGTCCTGGAATGATATTAGGCTGTCCAACATACTTTCTTGCGAAATCCAAACCTTGGTTGCCCACTGCTTCCTGACTATACGGCGACGGTGCGTCTGTCTGCACCAAAGGAGCTACCTGGGCTAGCCCAGGCACTGTTGCTTTAGCTGGATCATCCACGCCCAATAATGCTAATTTACGTGCCAATTCACTAACTGGGTTAGTTCCAAAACCGGCGTCCTCGTCGTGGTTATGTATTCCATCCCATTTTGCACTTACACCATCTGCTAGATGATTCCACGCTCCACCAAGATCGCCTTTACCAAGGTCATTTAACATGCCAGCACTGGTCACGTTACCTTCACCATTTAAATAATGGTTTAATAGTCCAACTGTTCCGGCTGCTCCGGCGCCAGCCAAATAGTTGCCCCAATTTTTAGACAAATGATCTTTTACCTTATCCATAGTGCCTTCTTCAACAAGCATCCCACGGATTCTTCCTAGGTTTTCATTCAAGAATTTTTTTGTTTTAAGTGCGCCTAATTCAGTAACTGAACCTTCTTCAAGGATGTTCATCATATATTCATCGCGAATATTTTCTAAAACTAAATTTAATTTTCTCATTCTGTTCTCCTTAAGCGCCGAGGCTTTTGATTAAATTTGATACTATCATTTGTGATTCTGTTAGTTCGGTTGCTTTATCTCTAACCCGAGTGGATTCTTCGCTATAACTAGAACCATCTCCCATATCATCTTCTTCCGGTGTATCTTCGTAAGATTCATTCCCCATATCGCTAACTGGTGTTAATTCTCCAGTGGCTTGATTATATTGATAATGGGTACCATCTTGGCCAGTAAGAAGAATAA
>DZAL01000020.1:34800-51276 GCA_022729575.1 Thiomargarita sp. | reverse complement strand
AGGAGGGGAGTTTTAACCACGCCTCTTTCTCCCCTCCTTACCAAGGAGGGGTTGGGGGTGGTTAAAACTCCCCTCCTTACCAAGGAGGGGTTGGGGGTGGTTAAAACTCCCCTCCTTAACAAGGAGGGGCTGGGGGTGGTTGAGTTAACGGTGCGTAAGGTGAGTTAGAAATATAAAAGCCGTTGGAGTACGGAATTTATTCCGTGGTTTTCGCCGGTTCCACTTTAGGTGGCGAAGTAGCAGAATTATCTTCAGAGTCTTCCGCCGGTAATTCCACCAGATTGGCCGGAGCACGCTGAGTTTTGAGGTTGACTAATTGTTGCAAGGTTTGAATGGTCAAGGCATGACCTTGGGCCGCGGCTTGGCGAAACCATTTTTCCGCTTCGGCTAAATCTTTGGGTACGCCTTCGCCTTTCAAATATAACACGGCGAGGTTATATTGAGCCTCATCCAGCCCCTTTTCGGCTGCTTGCCGGAACCATTTGGCGGCTTCTTTAAAATCCTGCTTGACACCTTCTCCCTGATAATACATTAATCCCAAATTACCTTGAGCATAGCGTTGTCCTTGATCAGCCGCTTGGCGATACAGTTGCGCGGCGGTGGTGAGATTTTTTTCTACTCCACCGCCATGAGAATACATCAGTCCTAAGTTATATTGAGCATCGGCATTGCCCTGCGCCGCGGCTTTTTTAAACCAGGCCGCGGCCTGAGCCTGGTCGGATTTCACTCCGTCACCTTTAATATATCGCAGTCCCAATCCTAATTGTGCGAGGACATGTCCTTGCTTGGCGGCGGCACTTAGCCATTTAACAACTTCAGTAAAATTTTGGGTAACTCCTTTACCTTCAAAATAGATTTGCGCTAATCGATATTGCGCCTCGGCCTCACCTTGCTCGGCAGCGGCTTGGTAAGATTTGAGGTCAGCTTGTAGTTTTTGTAGGTCAACTGAATCCGCGGTCGATGGCACCGCCGTTTTAGTCTCCCCCGTAACTGCCGCTTTAGCCGGCGGCTCGGTCTCTTTAGCGGTTTCCGTAGCGACGACCGTTTGCCAACCTAAACTATATAAAGTTAGTAATGATAACAGTAATTTTTGTTGCGGTAATTGTGGCATAAAAGTTCCTCGGTTGATAAATTTAGATAAAGTGACGTGCCCACTTGAATTTGCCAATTACTCAGGTTAGCACGCCATCATTAAGAGTTAAGTTGACATCCGACGATAATATTTTTCTCCCCAAATAATTATTAGGCTGAGTCCGATGGACGCGCCAATAACTACCAGGGAGACTAGGAGGTTGCTTAACCAAGCCGGTTTCATGAGTAAAATACCTCCTAATCCTAACATCATCAAGCCGGAAATTAATTTTAACGCGCGTCCCTCGGCTTCGGCTAATTTGCGAGAGCCTAACGTATAGGTGAATATCAAAACTATCACCAATAACGGAATGACATATATAAGGTTGTATAAAACTAAATACAAGTAGTACACGCTTTCAGGTAGTTGATTTAGGGTTAAAATTCGTGTATATATCATAGGAAAACCGGCCGTACATAAAAGTTCATAAGTGTTGGCGACGATGGCTAAAATTACAGTGCTGATCATCATCGGGATTAATTCGGTAGAAATGACTAATTGACGCATTCGTTGATATAGATTGGGCTTGGCGGTTTCTGGAATACTTAAGGAGATTCCTGCTTTAAACCAGAAGAAATCTTTAATATTAATCAGTGCAATAATTATGGCAATGAGGCCAGCAATGGCGGTAATTATTTGTAATTCTTTGGTATAGAGAAATATATTTAACCAAGCGGCCATAAATAAAAAGTAAATGGCGCCGGAGAAAAAGACAAAAATTCCGCCGATCAGTAACATACGGGAGCGTTGCCGGGTATGTACGAGGAGGCTGAGTAAAAATAATAAAACGAAGAAAGCACAGGGATTAAACGCATCCAGTCCTGCAATGACTACAGTGAGGATAGGCAGTGACAACTGCTCAACGGCAATGGTGCCCACCAGTGGAATCTGCAATGGAGGAATGGCACTGGCTGGCGTGGAATTAGAGGAGATTGAAGGAGACATCGCGGTTGCCGTTTGTTTCTGATAGCAAGCCTCTAATTGCTGTTGTAAAAATGCACCTACCCCCGTTTCATTATCATAGCCTACTTGCATTTGTTCACAAAATAAAAAGCCGGGGACGGAATTGGCTACTTGACCCAAACGCTTGGCCATTTGTGCGTATAATTTGGCATTTTCCGGTTGAGTCGACACTTCATATTCGTGTATTTCTAACCAAGGATAATTCTTGGCCAGTTGCGGTAACCACTGTTTGGCGTGTTTACAATGCGGACAAGTTTGGGAATGGAAAAAATAGAGACGAATTTGTACCTGTCCGTGAGCGTTTTTGCTATACCATTGGGGTTCCAACGAGGTGTCAGCCGCCAGGACTGGCACCGTCAGTAATAAAGTTAAAAATAATCCTAAGTAAGGTTTGGTCATTATATATCCTCGTGTGTTTTGAGATTTGACAACTTTCGAAAAGTTGTCAAATCTTTCGAGATTTGACAACTTTCAAAAAGTTGTCAAATCTTTCGAGATTTGACAACTTTCGAAAAGTTGTCAAATCTTTCGAGATTTGACAACTTTCGAAAAGTTGTCAAATCTTTCGCTTATTTCGGTAACGGAATCGCTTCTACTAATGAAAATGATAAAGGTTCCCTCCCTGGAATTAATTTCAATTGTACCTGATAAGTCATCATGGTGTCATCTAACAGGTTTAACACATCGACTGCCGGCACTGAAAATTCGCCGGCCGGTAGGGAAAAAGTAGCATGGGGTGGTGGGACTGGGTCATTGAGGGTAATGCCACAAGCCTGCGGATCAGCTTGACATATCGTCATTCCTTGTTGAATTAACGCTTCCGGATCCACCGTAATACCACAAGATTGCGGATTTCGCCGACATTGGGCAATCCCTTCTTCTTTAGTCCCTTTGAGGTCAATTCCGCAAGATTTGGGGTCTTGTGTACATTGAGTAATCCCGGCTTGGGTAGAGCCATCGGTATTTTGGTCCACCACGATCTGACAAGACGCTGGGTCTTGTTGGCATTGAGTCATCCCGTCAATAATGTTGATAATATAACCCTCTGGGGTGGCTTCAATTTGACTGCTAAAAATACCGTTTTGCCCAATTCCGCAGGCCGCAGGAAACTGACGACATTGATTCATGCCTGCGGTTAAGCCCGCTGAATAACCATTGACATAAATAGGGTTGTTGGTGGGAGCAGAAAAAGTTGGCACGTTATCAGTATTATCACTATTGTTATCTGTGTTGTCGACCGCCATCAATGGTTGAATCAACATTTTCCATAACAATCCAATAGTTAAGAGGAATTTTAAATTTTTCATCGCATTATCCTCAAAAATTAAATGTGGTGCCGGATATGATACTACTAGCACTAAAGTTTAGCATAGTTTATAATGTAATCAAAGGAAACTTATTTGGGGAATCCAAAAGGGTAAGATTGAACTTTATTTCATAACTCCAAATCACTGAGGGTCACATCACAAATGAGCTTAGATAATCATTGGTTTACCGAAGTCGACATCACGCATGGTACGGCTTTTTCATTACGCATTACGGCTAAATTACATGAAGAGCAAACGCCGTTTCAGCGCATCACTATTTATGACACCACCGAGTTTGGCAAGTTAATGACTTTGGACCAGATGTTTATGGTGACGGACCGTGATAATTTCATTTATCATGAAATGATAACTCATCCGGTGTTATTTACTCATCCGGCACCGCGGCAAGTGGTTATCATTGGCGGAGGAGATTGTGGTACTTTGCGCGAAGTCTTGAAACATGATGAGGTTAAGCAAGTGGTACAAATAGAAATTGATGAGCGAGTCACTCGGGTGGCTGAACAATATTTTCCGCAATTGTGTGAATCTAATCAAGACCCGCGTGCTCACTTTCATTTCCAAGATGGTATTAAATGGATGGCCGCCGCGCCCGACCATAGTGTTGACGTGATTATTGTGGATAGCACGGATCCGTTGGGACCAGCCGAAGGTCTGTTTGATAGTGCGTTTTATCGACAATGTCGTCGAGTACTTACCGCCCACGGAATACTGGCCCAACAAAGCGAATCACCGTTATTGCATTTACCCTTGTTGCAATCAATTCATCAAGCCATGCGGGAAGCCGGTTTTGCAAATACACGCACCTTACATTTTCCACAATGTATTTATCCCTCCGGCTGGTGGTCAGTCACTTTAGCGGGAGCGAGTGGGTTAACTCAATTTCGCATCAATGAGGTATTAAATAAAAAGTTTAACACGCTTTATTACAACGCCGACATTCATCAAGCCAGTTTTGCTTTACCCACTTTTGTGACGGAGGCATTGCCACGGTAGGGAGCTGATTTGACAACTTTCAAAAAGTTGTCAAATCTTTGAGATTTGACAACTTTCAAAAAGTTGTCAAATCTTTGAGATTTGACAACTTTCGAAAAGTTGTCAAATCTGATTTGAATAGATTTGACAACTTTCGAAAAGTTGTCAAATCTTTAGAAATTCAACTCATACCCCAATGCCAGCGCACTGTCTTGACAAAGGTCCAAAATCGCGGCTTTATCTTCCGTTGTTAACACTTCACGTTTATGCCGTAAAGTAGAAGGAATTATTTTGCCCGTATTCACAAACGGAGGTGCCCCCGGAATCCGTGGCAAAATTTGGCGTAATATAGTTTCTGGAAAGGGTACTAACTCCTCATAACGCACTAAGATCAATTGATTCCGATTCAATAACACACACTCCGCGAGATAACGCCAGAGTAATGCACGTTTGACCGCAACTTGAGGAGTAGCGGCAATTTCCCCTAACCGTTGAGTTTGCCAATGTGATAAAAACGGGTCATTTGGATGGCCCACGGGAAACTCATTGACTTGAGCTTGTTGCAAATGTGGAAAAGTCGTCTTCCAAGAAGCAATAGTATCGAAAGGATGTCGCACACAAGCAATAATCGGGGCCGCTGGCATCACTCGTTTTAATTGCGGTATCCGCACTAAATAAGCCAAAGTATTTTTCGTCGCGATTAAAAAATCCGGGCGCGTCACCGTCGGTTTATAACGAGTTCGTACATCAATAATTGCTGTATCTTCAATCATTTGACCATTATACATCTTGTTTTCTATCGCCTGACCTTCTAATATATCGCGACGTAACTCTTGATAATAAGTCGCCACTGGCCAAGGGTAATAATATTGCGTCAACGGTTGATAAATTGGCGTTGGCTCATTGATGACGACACATTCCGGTAAATCATGCAGTAAGCGACATAAATAGCTAGTCCCACTGCGCGGAATGCCTGTAATAATAGCCTCTGGCGTAGCAAAAGGAGTGGTTAGAGTTGACCTCTGTGTTGTAACAACCGTGGTCAACTTGGAATTTAACCAAGAAGACCACCGGCGGCGCGGTTTTGAGCAAATATTCGGCTGCAACACCGGTGCCCACTCCGGGACCGCCAACAACATTGGTTTCAATAAAGGATAAACGTTGACCAAGTCATTGACTAATTGCTTTAAGCCAGGCTCCCGTCTAATCACTGAGGGCCAATGATAATGACATAACACCGGAGATGAAAACGCCGATGAAGGAGGTAACGGTTTTAAATGCGCCGGATAATTTAATCGTTCATCTAAACTATGATGCGGTAAATTTAATTTCATCAGAGCCATCGGTAACGCCAACTGGTCAAGCCAAGGACGTTTATCGGTAATAGCCGAATCGGCATCAATCACGCGACAACAGTCTTCCCACACCGCGCTAAAGCCCAATCCAGTTTGAATTCCAATGACACCAGAATTAAAATACGGAAGCATTAATTCACCAGACACCGTCGCCAACAATCGCTCAGTGGGAAACGGTAAATCGAACAACTGATAAATGCGTTGCCAACGTCTCAAGTCATAAGTTAACGTCGCCAAATCAGCCGGCTTGGCACTAAATGGTGCAGAAAACCAGTGGGCAAGATGACATTTACGCAAACATAAAATATCGCTGTCCAAAAAAATCAGACGCGGTGCCGTGGTTTCTATTCCCAAACAATCGACTTTATTGCCGATAGGATAATTATCATCAATACGATTAGTGATAGCAACGGTGCGAATATTCAATTTATTCAACAACGTTTGCGTATTGGCGGACAGCGGTCCCCAGCGAGTTGCCGGTTGTGGAATGGCGGCCACACATTCATAATCGCCTTGCAGATAACGTTTGAGAGAAGAAGCTAACAGCAGTGATTTAACCTCTAATTCACCAGATTGACAAACAAACACCAAACAGTATTTCATATTTTGTAGATAGACCATTGGAGACCAAAGCCTCATTGGAGACCAAAGCCTCATTGGAGTCCAAAGCTTCAGCTTTGGACCTTACCTGGAATAGCACACCAGAATATCATAGAAAATATCGAACTAGAGCCAGCATCATGTACATGACATTTCGCCAATTGACATTATTTAGGGCCGTAGCCCAACATTTAAGTTTTACTCGAGCCGCCGCCGAATTATCGTTGACACAACCAGCCGTGTCTATTCAAATCAAGCAATTAGAAAGTCATCTGGGAATGGCCTTATTTGAACAAATCGGCAAACGAATTTTTTTGACTGAAGCGGGACGTGAGTTATATGTTGCCAGTCAAGATATTTTTGCGCGACTAGAAACTTTAGATACCACTTTAAATGAATTGAAAGGAAGTATAAAAGGACAACTGAAATTATCTGTAGTAACAACCGCCGCTTATTTTATGCCCTATTTATTCAAAGCCTTTTCACAGCACTATCCCGCCGTGCATTGGCGTTTAAATGTGACCAATCGAAATCAGGTGCTGGAACGTTTGAACAACAATGAAGACGACCTAGTTATTATGGGACAAGTGCCAGAAGAATTAAATGTACAGGCACATCAATTTTTAGAAAGTCCCTTAGTCGTCTTATCTCCGCCAAATCACCCCCTCGTCGGGCAATCTCAAATACCATTAACTCGGTTAGCACAGGAGACCATTTTAATCAGAGAAGTTGGCTCCGGCACCCGATTAGCGATGGAACGTTGTTTTGCCGCTCACGATTTAGAGTTACCTACTGAGATGGAATTAGGTAGCAGTGAAGCGATTAAACAAGGCGTGATGGCAGAATTGGGAATTTCAGTATTATCCAAACATACGGTAACCTTGGAATTAGCAACCGGTCGTATTCAGTTACTGGATGTGGAAAATTTTCCTCTCATGCGCTATTGGTACGTGGTACATTTCGCGGAAAAGAGATTGACGTTAGTCGCCCGTACTTTCTTAGAATTTCTCTTAAACCATACTCACACCGTATTTCAATCACAAAATTTCATCTTGCGTCCCTGAAGTAACTGCTACGGAACCACCAACAATATAGATTGCCCCAACCAGGAGTACAAAGCCGAGCTTTCTAACAACTCACCTTACGCAAAGTGTCAAACCTGCCCGAAGTTGGTTGGAGTCCGGAATTGATTCCGTCCTTGGCATGGCACGGAATCAATTCCGGACTCCAACTTTTAATCAGGAAAATTAAAGTTCAGAAATTAATTTACAATTTAGGTCTAAATCCAATTTTATTTAAAAATCAAAATATTATCTCATAAAAATGAGAATTTATCACTAAATTAAAGCAGTTTTATTAAAGTATTTTCACAAATAAATAATCAGTGACATTTTGTCATACTTAATTATTCAATTAATTCAATTAATTATAATTTTTTAAAGATTTTACCTGCTATAATGTCATATATTTTTAGCTATCAGGGCCGATTTCAGTTTTATTAAATTCACAAAAAATTGTTTTAAATCAATTTGTAATTTAATTTTTTCAATAAATGGCATAACAATTGCTAAAATACTGGGGCGTGTCAAGGCATCATGCTTAACTATAACAATTGAGATGATGCAGTTTCTTAGTCCAAGGACTTTAAGGAAAAGAAAGAACTTGGCATTGACTAATTATGTATTTGCGAAGGAATGCAACTCAACAACAAAACGTAACCAACCACATTTATTGAATACTAAATTTCATAAGAGGATAATTAATGATGCGTAACCTGAAAAAAGTCATTGGTCTTGTCGCAGTTGTCGGTACCTTAGCAGCTCCTATCGCTATTGCTCAATATGGCATGTATGGCATGGGCAACATGTACGGCATGGGTAACATGTACGGCATGGGCATGGGCGGCATGGGCATGGGCGGCATGGGCATGGGCGGCATGGGCATGTATCCAATGTACGGCATGAACAACATGTACGGCATGGGCATGGGCGGCATGGGCATGGGCGGCATGGGCATGTATCCAATGTACGGCATGGGCATGGGCGGCATGGGCAACATGTACGGCATGGGCATGGGCGGCATGGGCGGCATGGGCATGTGGGGTTACTAAACCTTACGTCTGAAAACAAAACAAAGGCAAAACAATAAATAGCATTTGAAGGATCACTATAAAGTAAGTAGCCATTGTTGTTGTAAATTGGGTGCAAGGATGCACCCTTTTTGTTTTTTGGCCTACCTAGATAAAATGAGGTAATAATATGAAAAAAACTGGTAATACGATTGCCAGAGTATATGGTGCGATCCTTCTGTTCTGTTGTCCTTTGACGGCGGTAATTGCTGCTGATGCACAACCAGTGGCATCAGTAGTTCAAGCTACTACCCCATCATTGGCTGCGGGATTGGATTATGAACGCGCCCGCTGGCATCCTCTTCATTTCAAACCGGCGATTGATACTGCCACCAATGAACAATGTTTATCCTGTCACCAAGAAGTTTTAGAACCCTCCGTTAAAACACAATCTCCTGCTGGGGTGAAGTCAGCCGATGCGTTAGCATGGTACCAAACCCTAGAAGTATATACGGGTGAACAAGAAACCTTCCATCGTCGCCATCTGGTGACTCCATTAGCGCAACAAGTGATGGATTTGAAATGTAATTTCTGTCACCAAGGCAATAATCCGCGTGAAGAAGCACCTGTTCCTCCAACTGCGACGACCAAAGAAGCGGGATTTACATTACGTAAAATGGTTGATCCAGAGGAGACCTGCCTGCGTTGCCATGGTCGTCACCCCTCTGAACTTATGGGATTGCCAGGCCCTTGGGAGGAAACCCGGGAAATGATGGGGAATAGTTGCGTCACCGCTTGTCATTCCGGTATTCGGACGGTTCGTCATCAGGTCAATTTTTTGAAAACTGAAGCGATTGAAAAAGCCGGGCAAGATAATAGTGATACCTGTTTTGGGTGCCACGGTGGTCGTCAATGGTATCGGATTAGTTATCCTTATCCACGTCATGCGTGGCCAGGAATGCCTGCCGCTACTCCTGATTGGGCTAAAGACCGACCAACTGAGTCTGATGTTCGTTTCCGTGTCAGTACGCCTGTGGCAACCACCACGGGTAGTCCTGCTTCAACAGAAGCTGCTAAATCTGGAGATACGAAGAAATGAGAATTCTTGAAGAAAGTTTGACTCTTCTTAAAAAGAGTTTAAATATGACCCGCCGTAACTTTTTGAAGACGACGGCTGCGGGTTCGGCATTAGCCGGCTTAGTGAGTACCAAAGATGCCAAGGCCTTTGCCTATGAGCCTTATCCTCGCGATGATGAGTTGACTACAGTAGTTACCAGTTGTGAGCACAACTGCGGTTCTCGTCACATGTTGGTGGCGCATAAGAAAGGAGATGTGATTGTACGTCTATCCACTGATGATGGTCGCTATCAAAAAGATGGTTTTTTTGGCAAGGATACCGAAGAAGAACCTCAAGTTCGCGGTTGTTTACGGGGACGGTCTTATCGTGCACGCTTGTATTCGCAAGAGCGTTTACTTTATCCTATGATCCGAGTGGGTGCTCGCGGTGAAGGCAAATTCAAACGGGCTTCCTGGGATGAAGCATTGGGCTTGATTGCCGATAAAATGATGTACATTAAGTATAACTATGGTCCTACCGCGATTCTTGACCAAAGTTATGCCGGTGCTTCTTGGGCCGCCTTTCATAAATCTGATCAAATTTCCGGTTTGGTGGCACGATTCCTTGGCATCTTTGGTTGCCGCACCGTTTCTTGGTCAGTACCTTCTTATCAAGGGACTGTATTCAGTTCCACCATGACTTATGGTGATACGATGGATGGAAACGAAGATGATGCGTTTGCTTATGCCAAACTGATTATCATGTGGGGCTGGAACCCAGCTTATACGTTCCATGGCGGTAACACTTTCTACTACATGCGTTTGGCCAAGCAACGTGGTTGCAAATTTGTCGTGATTGACCCCCAATACACTGATAGTGCCGCTACCTATGATGCGTGGTGGATTCCGGTTCGTCCTAACACCGATGCCGCGATGATGGCTGGCATGGCCTATCATATTTTTGTCAATAACTGGCAAGACCAATACTTTATTAATCGTTTTGTTCAGGGCATGGATCAAGGCACGATGCCAATATGGGGCCGTGGTGGCGAGAGCTTCAAAGATTACATCATGGGCTTCTCTGATAGTGTTCCGAAGACACCAGAATGGGCTTCACAAATTTGCGGTGTATCAGTGGCTGACATTAAAAAATTAGCCGAGATGTATGCACTCACCAAACCTGCCGCCATGAAAGCTTCGTGGGCCCCTGGACGAAATGCGTGGGGTGAGCAATACAGTCGAATGGCGATTGCTTTACAAGCCATGACCGGTAATATCGGTAAATTAGGTGGTAGTAGCGAAGGCATTGGCAAAGGTTGGCACGTTGAAGGGTCAGCCGTACCAGCCGATCGTTGGTCCGCTGGCGAATATGCCGCCGGCATTAAATCAGACCGGTGGGCCCATTGCGTCTTGAATTATCCCAATGTCAAACGTGAAGAAGTTGGATTATGGCCAAAACAAGATGGCTCCGATGGAACTATTCCCAACATTCGCTCAATTTTCTGGCAAGGGTCCAACTGGTTTAACCAATTGACCAATATCAATAAAGAAATAGCCGCCATTAAGAAATTAGACTTAGTGGTATGTATGGATGCGACCATCACTCCGTCGGGATTGTTTGCTGACGTGTGTTTGCCCAGTGCGACTCACTTTGAACGCCATGATGTGGGTTTACCGTGGTATAAAGGTCACTATTATATTCATCGTCCTAAAGTCATTGAGCCCATGGGCGAGAGTAAAACGGACTGGCAAATTTTCACTGAACTGGCTTACCGCTTAGGTTATGGACCAGTTTTCAATCCGAAAGCTAACCGTGATTACTTCTTCTACAATGACGCGGTCGATGAAGCCTATTTGAGTGAATGGTGGCACACCAAGGTGATTCCTCATCATTCTCATGATGGTCTGACCATGCCGTGGGAAGAATTTAAACAACGGGGCGTGTTTAAATTTGTCTTGCCTCGTCCTCATGTGGCTTATCAAGATAACGTGGAAAAAGGTGTTCCTTGGAGTACTCCTTCTGGTAAGATTGAAATTCTCTCTACTACGTTGGCCCAGACCCCGGATTTCAGAAAAACGCAATATGGTTACTTTATTCCTGCTATTCCAAAATGGTTGGAACCGTTTGAATGGTTAGGACATCCGAAAGCGATGAAATACCCATTCCACATGATCACGCCGCATCCACGTTGGCGTACTCATACTATCTTCAACAATATCCCGTGGTTACGTGAAACTTATGAACAAGAAATCACGATCCATACGGAAGATGCAAAGAAGAAAGGCATCAAAAATGGAGACACTGTGGAAGCCTGGAATGATCGTGGTAAAATAGTATTACCGGCGTATGTGACGGAACGTTGTATGCCAGGTGTCGTGGTAGTCCATGAAGGTGTGTGGATGGATCCGGATGAAAATGGAGTGGATCGCGCAGGTAATCCTGACTTTCTCACTTTGGATGAACCATCGGCTTCTGGTGCGTTTGCCTATAATACTATCTTAGTAGATTTCAAGAAGTCTGATCTTGAACACAGACCAGGATGGGATAAATTGGCCACTGCACGTAGCCACGTATTCCGCCGTAGTAGCACCTAGAAATTGAGGAGAACCCATCATGGCCGACACTGCTGCAACTAACACTAAAGATTTATCTAAAATTAAAGAAGCCATCAAACGGCGCAAACGGGAAACTTATACGCCGGTAGTTCCCGATTCTCAATTAGGCTTTGTGCATCATAACATTGATTGCATTGGTTGCCGGGCTTGCGAAATTGCTTGTAAAGACAAGAACGGTTTGCCGCCAGGACCTCGCTTCCGGCGAGTGATGTATATTGAAGGCGGTAAATTTCCCGAAGTGTTTGCATACAAAGTTAACATGTCTTGCAATCACTGCGCGGAACCTGCATGTTTACCCACTTGCCCGACCGGGGCGATTTGGAAGCGTAAAGATAATGGGGTGGTAGATATTGATTCAACCCTGTGCATTGGCTGCCGTCGTTGTGAAGCCGCTTGCCCCTTTGGTGCGCCACAATTTGACCCCTCTGATGGTTTGGTCAAGAAATGTAATATGTGTATCGATGAATTGGAAGCGGGTCGCAAACCCTATTGCGTCATGGCCTGCATGATGCGCGTTTTGGATATTGGACCGATTGATAAAATTCGTGCAGGGACTTACGAAACTAAAGCGATGGGACCAGGGGAAACCACGGTCCGCGCGATCAAGAATATGGCCAATCCAGAATTGACGAATCCGTCGATAGCTTTTGTTGCGCATCCCAAGGGCAAACTTGGCGCATGAGAGCAACTTCATTAGACGAAAGTGCATTAATTGCGCACTTTCGTACTGCCGTGACCGAAGATTTACGGGAGTTAGCGTCGTTGCATGACCGCGAAGTGACCAAGGAAGTCATGGAGGAACTGAAACGAGTTGATTTCCCGTATAATCTAGGTTTGCAGTTACAAACCCACGCTGGTCAAGAAGCCTGTAGTTTATTGAAACAAGCGATAACAGAATGGCCTGAGACGATTGATGAGGCTTTACTAGACGAGTTAGCATCGGATTTTTCTTCCATTTACCTGAACAATGCTTATCGTGCCTCTCCGTATGAATCGGTGTGGTTAAGCGACGAAGGTTTAACTCGGCAAGCCCCGATGATTCAAGTACGCGAGTGGTATAAGAAATATGAAGTATTGGCCAAGAATTGGAAGAAGCGTCCTGATGATTATATTTCGTTAGAAGTGGAATTTATAGGACATTTGATGTCAATGGATGACCAATTGGCGACGTTAAAGGAAACCGCACGGTTTCTGGATGAGCATCCATTACGTTGGTTCAAGGAATTTGCGGCCCGAGTCTCTGCTCGCTGTGCCACGGCGTTTTATGCTGGGATAGTGATTTTTACGGTACAGTATTTGGAAGAGTTACGAGATTTGTTGGCGAAGATTCTCGACGCTCCTCGTCCTTCCGCAGAAGAGGTTGAACGAAGAATGAAGGCACTCAATCGACCGGTGGGAATGATTTGTACGCCGGCCCAAGAATTGATGGATGAGGAAGAAGAGAAGAAGCGACGCTTGCAAAAACAGTTAGAATTATCAGATGCTAAAGCCAGTTAGTCTATTATCGCTAAGTTAAATACTCACCTTACGCACAACCACCCCTAGCCCCTCCTTAGTAAGGAGGGGGACTAACCAACCACCCCTAGGCCCTCCTTAGTAAGGAGGGGGACTAACCAACCACCCCTAGCCCCTCCTTAGTAAGGAGGGGGACTAACCCCCAATGCCATTTGAAGGTTAAGACCTCCATATAATTTGGAGAGACTACCTGAAAGTTATTACCCAGTAGTTAAACATTGTTGATTTTTGGTTAATTTTAATTTGGTTAATTTTAATAATGAGGTAAGATTGAAATGAAAAAAATATCATGGTTTGCCTGTATCACAATAGTCGCTTTATCCTTCGGCTACACCCCGCTACTGGCTTTTGCCGAGACCGCTAAACAGTTTGTCGAAATAGGTCCGCCGCTCAAAAATGATGATGATGCTAAAGAGAAGTGTCCCTTTCTTTGTGAAGAAGCTGGAAATGCACCAATTAGCGGTGACAATTCCAAGTGGACCGGTAAGTGGTCACCCACCAAAATAGGGGACAAAGCGGAGTCTATTTGTGAATGCGAAGTGGACGGCAAACAATTTGTCATAGACGGTCCTGCACTTAAGGATGATACTGAAGCAAAAGAGAAGTGTCCCTTTATTTGTGAAGCAGGCGGCAGTGCCCCCATTGGAGGGAAAAATTGCCAGTGGACTGGCCAGTGGTCGCCCACTACTTTGGGCGGCAAGGCTGGGTCTATTTGTCAATGTACCACTGCCAGCGAAGAAGTTGCGCCGGTGCCGCCGCCACCAGCCACCACTAAGTAAATTAAATCGATAAACCGAAGGGGCGTAATTTTGGTTTCGTTTCCACGCCGGGCATCAATGCCATTAAGGTAGGGTACGCTTTCTCAAATAGTGCATGGGACGCACCCTACCATTAAGTAAAGTGGTAATGATGTAGAATTCGGTTAAATTTCGGTAGTCCCTCCAAATTAATGGCGGTCTTAAAATTTAATGAATGATCAAGGTTCAAAGTTTCCTAAACCTCAAAGGTTTAGGAAACTTAGCTTCTGTCAGGTTTAGGAATCTTCGCCCCCGGCGGTTAGTACCTCCATTAGCTGGTAGGGACTACCCGGAATTTCACTTCGTTCATTCCCGAAATCAAGTTAAAACGAAAAATCGCGGCGGAAGTAAGCCGGTTAGTTAGGCGGGCCGCGATAGAGCTGTGGCCCACCTTACTCATTTCATTGCGGCGACCGATGACATAAATCGCAACTGACCATCGAACCTTGTTTGAGACTCACGGTGCGACCTTCGGCCTTGAAACTCCGGTCAACGGCGACACGAGATAAGGGGCTACCTTCCAAGTTCTTACCATGACAAGCCTGGCAAGATTCACGGTCTTTTCCATAAAAACCGCTATGTTTACCATCGTTGACCCATTCCTGGCCAACATTATGTAAACCATGAGGACCATTCAAACTCAAGGGTAAACTACCGTCTTGGTGACAAGTGCCACATTCAATCAACTTTCCAGTATGACCTTGCAATTGTTTCGCAGTCACATTATCATTGGCACCTTCTTCCAGCACCGCCCATTCTGCATGAGTGCTACCATGACAACCTTCACAAGCCACTCCGCCATGTCCTGTGCTATGACGGTAAAGCGTGTTAGGATTTTCCGCAAAACGTTGGTTAGTGGCCAAAATGGGAGAGGCTGAATCATCTCCTAATTTATAGGCTTGGAATAAACGCAAACCATCATTGGCGGGGACATATTCATCTCCACTTAAATGGTCAAGGACATCACCGGTATGGCACGATTGACAACGCGGTAAATCTTGCCATGGCCGGCGGGCGTGACCGTCGTTTTTGCCATCTAAACTACCTCCTTCCGTCAACGCATATTCACCGGCGACCGTCTTCATGCCACCATGACATTCACGGCATTCAATTCCTGCATTTCGCATGGTGCCACGTAAACATTGGGTGTCTTTGCCGGGATGGCATTTATAACAAGTGTCCTCCATTTTGGTGCTGTCGGCTTCCATAAAAGCGTGAAAACCATGAATGGCCGCGGACATGTTAGGTTTTCCCAGTTGTTTATTTTGTACTCCTTGACCACTTAAATCTAAGGCGGCGGAATAGTGGCAACTGGCGCATAACACGGGTGTTTGATTTTCTAAATCAGTCCCAATGCGATAATCGTGCATTTTTAAAATATTCTTCTTGGCTTGCACGGTAGCATTGTCATCATTGGCCCATTCCGTAATGCCTGGCTCTTTAGTGGTGGCGACTTGACCGGTGGTATGGCAACCAGTGCAGTCAAATTCTTGGGAGACCGGTAGGACCACATCCACCGAGGCTAAAGTTTCGCCGCTGGTTTTATCCACTGCACTAAAGCGTAACATAGGGTAAGGATTCATTTGCATCTGGTCATCCCAGGGGGTGATGGGAATCCCGGCGGCGGTAAACCATTGTGCGGTGCTGTTATAGGAGAGAGGTTGCGAAGTTTGGGTATCCGCGGGCATGTAAAAACCGCCTAAACCTTGGCCGGGCAATAAATCTTTACCGAATAAATCAGCCGCATAGGTCCAAAAATCAGTTTTGCTGACACTGGTAGAATTAATGGAACCCTTGGGATCAGCGATGGCCGAGTAATGTACTTCGATGGTGCTATCGTCGACTAATTTAGGTTGTCCATTGCTGTCACGCGCCATGACTTGGGCATTAACTACGTTAAAGGGAGGTAACAAGGAAAATACTGAAAATTCTTGGTCCAGGCAGTGCATTCCTAAGTCATTAAATCCTAATATAGTATAATCGCCCGTGGTTAAAAGAGGAGGGGTTGGGTTGGTATCTTCGCCAGTGTCACCCGTATCTTCCCCGGTATCTTCGCCAGTGTCTTCCCCGGTAT
>DZAL01000020.1:0-34700 GCA_022729575.1 Thiomargarita sp. | reverse complement strand
CTTCCCCAGTATCTTCCCCAGTATCTTCCCCAGTATCTTCCCCAGTATCTTCCCCAGTATCTTCCCCGGTATCTTCCCCAGTATCTTCCCCAGTGTCTTCCCCGGTATTTTCGTCTTCTGCAATAGTTAAATCAACTGGATTAGCCGTGATGACTAAAACCGTTTCTTTAGTTTTCTTATCGGTAATGCGGTAGCCAAAAAACACTTGTAATTTGCCTGGTAGCAAAAATAGACCTTTGTATAAGGTCACTTTCTGAGCTTTTTTCGACAACTCTTTGAGTGTTTTGAACGTGACTAAATCGGCGGGATTTTCGTCCCACACTTGAATACCGCCCTTACCGTCGAGCATGTAATAAATCGATGGCGTGGAGTCATTACTATCCATTGGTATAAAGCCGGCATAAACCACCAACTCTGCCGATTTTTTGACGTGCTTGGGGTCAACCGTAATCACTCCTCCTACTTCTACGGTGTCGGTCAATTTTAAATTGGCTACTCGTTGTTGTTCTCCTTTATTGACGGAAATTCCGCCGGTGAAAGTGGTGGTGATAGAAACTGATTTACCGTTGCCATCAGTGGCTTTTACTCCCAAATCAGTATCGGTGACAGCAATGGCAGACAGTGGGTAGAGCCAGATGAGCAGAAGTTGTAAATAAATTGATTGCTTGGACCATCGAGGTCGATTGGTATTTAAATTCATAATAAGTTTCTCCTAAGTTTAGAGGTTCGAGTTATTAACTCACCTTACGCACGGTTAACTCAACCACCCCCAACCCCTCCCTTGTTAAGAAGGGGAGTATCCATGGCGACTCAGGTGGTATCTATTTCCCGCCTTAACAAGGAGGAGGGGCTAGGGGTGGTGGTGCGTAAAATGAATTTATTGAAAAATTAATTATCTAACTTTTAATCGTAATAATGATAGCAGATAACTCTTAAATTTTTCTTAAATTTTTCTTAAATCCATAAATTAATTCAAATTGATATTTAAACTTCAAATTATTTTGGCCACTCTGGTGCAAATTATGGCAACATTATAGATAGAGGATTATAGCACCCAAATTATACAATTTATCACTTGACATTTAACAAAAAAAGATATTTACTAGAAATTTACTAGAAATTTACTAGAAATTGATTGAAGTCTGGTCCTATTTAAGAGGCGTTTAAGAGCTTTAAAGCTGACCATGGTCTCTATATGGCCTTTTACGTATTTTCAAAATGTTAAATTTTACAGGAGGAGGGGCATTATGCTCCGTTATAAAAATGTTATGAAAATGTACCGCATTATCCTCTGTTTGCTGTTGTTACTGACTACTCACCTGTCACTTGCCGGTAACTATGATGTTACCGATTTAAATGAGGCTTACGCATATTTGAATAAATTGCGAGTGAGCGCCGGCTTGACTGAGTTGGCCCCAAATTCGCTGTTGCAACAGTCAGCGTTTAATCATGCAAATTATTTAGCCGATAATTTTCAAGGTGGGCATTTCGAAACAGAAGGTGTTTCTGGTTTTACTGGCGTTGAGCCGAAAGATCGGACTAGCCAGGTTGGTTATCACAGTCTAACAGTTTCCGAAAATGTTTCAGCTAATAATTCTAATAGCACAGATTCCATTGATGGTTTAATGAGTGCGATTTATCACCGTCTGGGTTTTTTGGACCTGGTCAATGATGAAGTAGGCATTGGAATCGCTCATGTTTCCAAACCTAATTCGTACAGTGCTTACGTTTACAATATGGGCAATTCACAGTATAACGCTTTGTGTCAGGGGGACGCATTTACTGGTGCTGGTAGTTACTATTTGGAGGTCTGTCAACCCAATATTAATCTTGACGCAGTGGCTTTTGATGCTGTTACTCAGCAAGCTCAGGGAAATAATCCTACCCTCGTGTTGTGGCCCGTGGAAGGAGATAACAAGGTACTACCGGCTTTTTTCGAGGAGTCACCGGATCCTTTGCCCGATTATTCCGTGTCTGGTTATCCAATTTCTATCCAGTTTAATCCGCTGAATTTTACTACGGTCAAGTTAAATGAGTTTAAATTATATCAAGACGTTGATAATGTTGAAGTTAAACCGACTCGATTGTTGAATAACCAGACCGACCCTAATAGTAATTTAACGGAGTTACAATTTGCTCTATTTCCGCTCACTCGTTTAGAGTGGAATACCGCATATCGGGTGGAAGCTAAGTATGTCAGTGGTGAGGAGGAGAAGACGTTGGTTTGGCGATTTAAAACGCGAAGCCTTGGGGTGCCGTTTTTTACGCTATCAGGCAACGGTGAAAAATTAACGGTGCCGACCACTGCTGAGTTTGCGGTATATGTCCCGCCTACTGATAAATGGTCTGAAATTGGTGCTCTGAATTATTCTTTCAGTAAAGGTCTAACCGTCGATACAAATTTTGTCGATATGAATACTCTCATTATTAAGTTGTCAGGGACCGTGGGTCAAACGGCTACTTTTAAATTTGACGGTAATCGTAGTTTTACCTTAACTCTCAGCGCCGATGCGACTTTGCCAGATAATAATTCTTCAACGGCCACTACTGATACCACTACTGATACCACCGTTACCACCGTAGAATTACCGACTTTGGCTAATTCAGCCGCCGTGAGTAGTGCGGGTAAAGTGATAAAAACGTTGGCTCAATTTACGGGTGGAATCGCCGTTAATCAGGGGAGTTATCAAAAACAAGTGGTACAAAATTTGGTTGATCAGGTAGATGTACAAGGGAAGATTAAAGTAGATAAAGCCCATACCGGCAAAATTGCCGATATTATTGTGTATGCGGAAGCCACTTTGCCTCCAGACACGAGTTTGTATTACTTCATGTTGGCAGAGGGTTTGAGTATTTTGCCGTGGAATCAAGACCCATCTCAGTTGGTGGCGTTTATTCCAAAAGTGAAGTTAAAGAGCACTCAACAAGTTCCTCTGTATCAAGGAACTTTTTTCTATCCAGGGAGTTTAAAAGTTCATTTTGGGTATCGCTTGGAAAATGGTACCTTGGTCACGAGTGGCGAGCCGATTGAGGTAACTATAAACGAATAGTGCCCTCACCCCCGCCCTCTCGGCCCCAATGCCATTAAGTTAAGCCGCATTGGGAGTCCAAAGCTTCAGCTTTGGACGAGATTAGTTAAGGTGAGACGGCGTTGCCAAAGCTGAAGCTTTGGACTCCAACGCCGTCTCCCCTCCTTTACCAAGGAGGGGTTGGGGGTGGTTGAATTAAGTATTTTCTCTAACCATTAGCTTAATGGCAGTGACCCGCCGGGGGGAGAGGGGAGAAGGACACTACCTGGTGACTCACTATTTAAAGACGCATGGAAGGATTACTGGTTAATTGTTCCATTATCGTCGAAGTGGGACGGTCGGCATAATGATGTCCTGGGTGGACCACGGTATCTGGTGGCAACTTGGCTAATCGCCGTAAACTTTGAGACATCTGCTGAAGATCGCCGCCAGCTAAATCACAGCGTCCGCAACCATAGACAAATAAAGTATCGCCAGTTAAAATATGGCCAGTTAAGTAAAAACAAACTGACCCTGGCGTATGGCCTGGGGTGTGCAAGACCGTTATCGCGGTGTCTCCTAATTGAATAACATCCCCGTCTTGGTGTAGGTTGGGCGTTTTTAGTGATGGATTGTTCCAAAATTCCGCTTCAGATTTAGATAAATGTACTTCCGCTTGATTATATTGTAGTAGTAATTTATCTAAGGCGTTGACATGGTCATAGTGGCTATGTGTGAGCAAAATATCGGTGAGTTGTAAGCCGTTGCGATTAACCAATTCTATAATGGGTGGAATCTCCCAGGCCGGGTCGATGACGGCGGTACGGTGGGAAGAATGATCTTGAATGAGATAGACAAAATTTTCCATATGACCTATTTTGAGGGTATGGATAGTCGCGGTTTGATTCATAGTTGGTGGTGCCTATAAATGATTAATGGAGTTGAAATTCTATCCTCAGCTCACCTCTACGGAGTTGGTGACGAGGTTATAATTAGTCAGTGTTTTAGGAATGAGCGTCGCAATTTCCCTCCCGTCAGATTTCACCAGAAATCGAAAGGGGTCCGTCAACAGGCACTGCCATTAAGTTAAGCTAAGATTATGGCGTTGGAGTCCACAGCTTCAGCTTTGGCAACGCCGTCTCACCTTGAGCAGTCTCGTCCAAAACTGAAGCTTGGGACTTCAACACAACTTAACTTAACGGCATTGTCCGTTAACCGGGGGTAATCGTTGCCAGTGGTAATTCCTATTATAACCTATTATAATCCTAATTAGTGAAAAATCCAATGATTCAAGATTTGGTCACTAATTTTAACCTATTATCAAATTGATTACCATAAACATAAGATAATTTAAAATGATAAATCAAGAATGGATGAGTTATTTACAGCAAGTTGGCGCTCAGTTTGAGGGGGAGGCCATTTCTCAGGTTGGCGAATCTGCGCTCTCTTTATTGCAAATATTGCAAGGGGAAGTGATAACTGATTTATCACGGTTTGGGGTGATTAAAATCAGTGGTGCGGATGCCGAAAAATTTTTACAGGGTCAATTTACTAATGATGTGCGTCAGGTCAAGGTAACACAAAGTCAATTAAGTGCTTGGTGTAGTCCCAAAGGTCGAATTATTGTGAATTTTCGCTTATTCAAGCGAGACGACAATGCTTATTATTTATGGCTCCCACGAGTGAACGTAGAAACTACTTTGAAAGGTTTACGGGGATATGTGTTGCGCTCTAAAGTAGTATTGGAAGAGGTCAGTGAGAGTTGGTTACGGATGGGGGTGGCAGGGGTAAATAGTACGGCTTTATTAAGCGCTGGCCTAGGTCATCAGACCGTACCTACTACCGTCGATATCTGTATGAGCCTAGAATCGGTGACCGTATTACAGATTCCTGGCCTCACTCCGCGGTATGTAGTCTTAGGTAATGACTTGGTGATTATGCAACGGTTATGGGAAGCGATGAGCCAGCAAGCGCAGCCAGTCGGTAGTGCTACTTGGGGATTGTTAGATATTTTAGCGGGCGTGCCTCAGATTTTACCGGCCACGACGGATAAGTTTGTGCCACAAATGGTCAATTATCAAACTTTGGGTGGCGTGAGTTTCACTAAAGGTTGTTATCCGGGTCAAGAAGTGGTGGCCCGGTTGCAATACTTAGCCGAATTAAAACGTCGGATGTATGTGGTGCGGTTCGATACGACGACTTTAGCAGTGCCTGGCATGGAGGTGTACGTGGCTAATGAGGAGGTCAGTGTCGGGACCTTGGTCAATGTAGAAACTCATCCTGATGGTGGCATAATAGCATTGGCGGTGCTGTCGATCAGTTTTATGGAGAATCAAGCGACGTTTCGGTTGGCCACGGGAGAACCTTTGGTGATTGAGCAAAGGTGTTAACCATCCCCCACCCCTCCTTGAATAGGGAGGGAAGAAAGAGGTGGGTCAAGGTCGACCTCTGAGGAGGTTGATTAAACTATTAGGAAAACCTTCGGCTTCCATTTCTTGGAAGAGCGCATCTGAGTTATAAAGCAAGTTATGAAAATACAGTCTTCTTTCTACTTGGTCATAAATGGCAAATTGGGCCCCGATTTTACCGTTTCGTGGTTGTCCGATGGAGCCAGGACAAACCAGAGAATAGGAAAAGGTGGTTAAGTCGATTTCTTCTGGCGGTGGATAAAAATCATCCATAAATTTTTTCCGCGCATAAATCCCAGGTTGGTGCGTATGACCGTGAAAACACAGCGGAATGTGTTTGCGTTGTAAGACACTGAGGTTGTCATGGTAAGTCATTTCATACACATACGCATTGAAGAAGGTCGGATCAATCGGTGCGCCATGGACCGCTAACCATTGTTCCGTATGTAACAATGGTGGTAACTCCGCGAGCCAATTTTTTTGTTCGGTACTGACTCGTTTACTACTCCATTCAAGCACCCACGCAGCGGTGGTGGAGAAGCCTTTGCTAAAGTTATGCGTGGCTAAACCGTGGTCATGGTTACCCTTAATGATCAGAAGACCACTGTTTTGTAAACGTTCAATACATTGAACTGGATGTGGGCCATAGCCGACCACGTCTCCTAACACTATTCCTTGTTGAATGTTCCGGAGTTTTAAGAAGTTTAGAACCACTTTCAGCGCTGGTAAGTTGGCATGAACGTCGGCCAATATTGCCAAATAGCGATCCTGAGAAAAATGATTGATTTGCTGTGGTGGTTGAAGATCAAGCGTTTTAATAAAACTATCAACGGCTTGGCGTTGCGTTGGGGAGGGCAAAAACACATCTTTTAGTTGCTCGGCTAAGACGATGAAATATTGGGCATCTTGAAAGTGTTCGAGAATCAGTTGATGGACGTTTTGCCCGAATTGACCGGCCACGTCGGCGGTTAACCAGGTGAGTGAACGAAAATACACCCCTAACATTTGGGCACAAGAAACAAAGCGGTCCCAGTGGTATGTGTCATCGTCCAGATAGTATAATTTGGCGGCCGCATCAATCCCAAAATTGGAAAGTCCTTCATCCAGTCGCACTTTCATTTTACTAGCCAAGCGAAAATAGAGATTAAATAGTTGAGTTAAATAATTTAATCGTTGGGTCATCTCCACTTCAGATTGCGTAAATAACTGATGGAGTGGTTGTAAACGAGGGCAAATATTTCCAATTAGCGCGTGAGAATCTGACGCAGTTTCGGCAACAAACCAAGTTTTCTGTGGATGATGAACCTCATAACTTCTTTCTTTCTCTAACGCTTGAATGGCCCAACGTTTAGCAGACATCGCCTCTAAGCGAATTTCACTGCGAATTTTAAGTATATATTTTTCGGTAATATAAATTAACGTGCCAGGACGACCTGTGAATGTGTTACCATATAGTAAGTCAGTTTGTGGCGAATTGAGTAGCAAGGAAATATCTTGTTCATTATAAGTAGGGTTATCTCCTCCTACGCTACCAATTAAAGTAATAATATTATTCATGTATGATTCCAATGTGATTCCAATCAAAATGATTTAATAAATATCAAACACTATGTGAAATCATTTATACCAGATTCACGCTTTTAATGTCATGAATTATTTTAAATCAATAAGTTGTTTATAATTGATTTTTTCAAAAGTGTTAAAGTTTCGGAAAGTTACAGTATTCTAACCATTTTACGTAATTCCTATAATTTTTCTAATTATTTTTCTCAATACTACCATTTAAACTACGATATGGTATGATGTTAAAAATATCATAATTATCTTATTTTTGGCTAATGGATAACAATAAATAATGGATAACCAATGGCGATAATTGATACACAACGTAATGTGGTCGTGGTTCGAATTGTGTATGAAGGTCCCCCTTTATCTGGAAAAACCACCAGTATTCATGCACTTAGTAATTTATTAGGAAGAACCACTGAAGTTTTCTCGCTAGAAGCGTCTTCTGGACCACCGCTTGATCTCGATTGGATGGAATATGTTGGGGGCTTTTTTCGCGGATACAGTATTTCTTGCCAAATTATCAGTTTGCCTGGGCAATTGCCAGTAGAAGCCTGTCGTCATTTTTTATTACGTGGTGCTGATGCGGTCATATTTGTCCTAGATGCCAGTGAAGAAAATCCTGAAATTCCATTAATATATTTTAAAAATTTACAAGATATTTTGGCACAAAATATCGATACTCCGCCCGTCAAAACGATAATTCAAGCAAATAAACAAGATAAAACCAATGTCGTAGGGCAATGGCAAGCACGGTTTTTTAAAGATTATCCCGAAGTACGGGTTATCGAAACTACGGCAACTTTAGCTAAGGGAATACGGGAATCTTTTGTCTTCGCGGTACGATTTGCCATAGATAGAGCAAGTGAATTACTAGCAAAAGGTCAATTAGCTTTCGATAAATTCGATCTGATTGACAAACAAAAATTACTCTTCACGTTACAAGATATTCTGGGCACCGATCATCTTAAAATTACAGAAACTGGCGCTATTATTCTTAAACCAGAGCCAGTGATAGAGGGTACTTTATCAAACCTGAATTTAGTCAATGATGTCGTTAACTCCGCAGAAACTTTAGTGACGGTAGTAGGGGCAGAAACTACATCTCTCAACCAAACGGTTATGGCAACTATCCTCGTCGACACTCCTACGGTGCCGGCACCTGCGGTAATCCTGGCGGAAGTAGAGGAAACTCTTACCATTCCAGAGTCAGCGATAATCCTGGACGTAATTACCGAAGAGGAGGCTACCGTTATCGAAATCCCAGCGCCAACGGTCATGGCCACCGTCATTGAAGAAACTCCTACACTGCCGACACCTGCGGTAATTCTGGAGGAAGTAGAGGAAACGTTTACCCTTCCCGACGCTCCACCAATTATTCGGGACCTCATTGCGGAAGAAACCGCCGTCCCAGAAGACCAAATAATAATAACCACCGCGTCCATGGAGGAAGAGGAATTAGAGCCAGCCGATTATGCCATTGCCGCAGAGATCATGACGACAGAAATTGAGCCATGGTTTGAAACCAATGAGTTTGAAATGACCTCCGCTGAGGAATTAGAGCCAGCCGCTTATACCATTGCCGCAGAGATAATAACGACAGAAATTGAGCCATTGTTCAAAACCAATGAGTTTGAAATGACCTCAGCTAATGACACTCATAGCGGTTTATCAGACACTCAACTTATGGAAATTTCTGAAGCACTAGACATGCCGATACTCGAAACGTCTATCGATCCAACCTTTGCCCAGATAGACACCCCACGGCAATGGCTCTGGCCGCCTTATCGTGGTCGCAAAATCTTAAATGACTTCTGGCACCAAAATTTATTTCCTCCTATGCTTTCACCAGAAAAAATCTGGATAATCCAAGCCGGTCAACAATGGCGAGGGTTTTCTAAAGAGGAATGGCAGTATACAAATGCCCAGGACTCTCGCTTGGCCTGGCGTACTCAACTCCTCTGGCATTTACATGCCACTCCTGTTTTAGCAGAGCAACGGGCGATTATTGTTAATCCACAAGATTGGCGAGTCTGGCAAATTGCTACCAACCAAGTATCTTTGAGCGAGCAACTGTATCAAATTTGGCAACAAGGTATCCCTAGCCAAATCGCACTAGAAACCTTTAGAGCAGCTACTCGTTACCTAGATATTTTACAACAGGCCTCGCATTACCCAGTCTCACTGGCATTAACCTTGGAGCAATGGGGAGTGACCACACGAGGTCAACTCGTGTATTTAGGTTGGTTAGAAGAAGGTTACGCGAAAAAACTCACGGTGGATACCGCCACCTTAACCGAAATGGTCAAATCCGAATTGGCGCGAATTATTCGTCATACCTTATCTTCAGCGTCACTAGACCTGACCGCAGTCATACATGAATTAAAAGAAATAGAAGGTTTTGAACAACAATATTTGCTAGAAATGTTAGTCGAATTGCTTGCTGATTCCTAAAACTGGAAATGGTATGCCTCATTTCCATTTATTACTCTGTCATACCAGACTAGCTAAAGTCAGATCACCAAAATTATTTAAAAATGCTACTCCCACAATCATCGAATGAAAATCGACCCACAAAGCACTTTGTTAATAGTAGAAGATAGTCCAACCTTAACAGTGGTTTACCAAGAATATTTACGTCATGAAACTTGCCAAATAGACTATGTAGAAACTGGGGCCGCCGCGTTAGCTTATCTGCAAAAGCAAATTCCTGATGCCATCTTGCTTGACCTCAGTTTGCCAGATATGAATGGCATGGACATACTGCAACACATTCATCAAGAGCAACTCCCTTGCTCCGTGGTCATTGTCACCGGTCATGGCTCCATTAACATTGCGGTCGAGGCCATGCGCTACAAAGCCTTCGATTTCATTGAAAAACCGTTTGATGGGCAACGCTTACTGATGACGGTACACAACGCCTTACGCTACCAACGACTGTCTCGCACCATTGAAATTTATAAAGAAAATTTTGAACGCGACCACTACTATAGTTTTATCGGAGCTTCACCCGCCATGCAAGCCATTTACCGAATTATTGATAACGCGGCCACCAGTAAAGCTACCGTATTTGTCACCGGTGAAAGTGGTACGGGTAAAGAATTATGTGCGGAAGCGATCCATAAACAAAGTCCTCGCCATGAGCAACCTTTTGTCGCCATCAATTGCGCCGCGATTCCTAAAGAATTAATGGAAAGCGAGATTTTTGGGCATGTCAAAGGCGCGTTTACCGGTGCGCTCAAAGACCGGGAAGGAGCGGCTTTTCAAGCCAATGGCGGCACTTTATTCTTGGACGAAATTGGCGATATGGATTTAGACCTTCAAAGTAAACTGTTGCGCTTTATTCAAACGGGTAGCGTACAAAAAGTCGGTAGTAATAAATTAGAAAGAGTCGATGTGCGATTTGTCTGTGCCACCAATCAGGACCCGCTAGCGCAAGTCCAACAAGGCCATTTTCGCGAAGATTTATATTATCGGTTAAACGTTATTCCCATAGACCTTCCGCCTTTACGCGAGCGCGAAGCAGATGTCTTACTAATTGCTAGAAAATTTTTGGAAAACTATGCTAAAGAAGAAAATAAAACTTTTCTTGGTTTCACTCCAGAAACCGAAACCATTTTTGGTCTTTATGACTGGCCGGGTAACGTGCGCCAACTACAAAATGTTATACACAATATAGTGGTACTCAATGATGGTCCCTGGGTCACTCCCCTCATCTTACCGTCACCACTCAAAAATTTTGTCAAAAATGCTACCACTCTCGTTACTATACCATCATCGTTGTTACCAAAATCAACGAAATTGACTCCATCAGTTTCCGCGGTCACCTCTTCTAACCATGCTATTCAGCCATTATGGCAAGTTGAGAAAGAAGCAATTGAACAAGCTATTGCTTTTTGTGAAGGAAACATACCTAAAGCCGCAACTTTATTAGAAGTTAGCCCTTCCACGCTCTATCGCAAACGGCAAGGCTGGGAAAAGAAATTAATACGCGCTAACTAAATTGGAAGCGTTATTGGCGGTGTTTAAAGACAAAGTAACCGGCGACAAACGTAACGACGATTTGCGGGCTTTAGTTTTTGCCAGCAAAGCATGATATTTATTCAAATCTAACACCAAGTGATTGGGTTGTCGACCTCCTGTTACTTGAATTACTCGACGTGACAACAAGCCTAGCGTATTGGCATTAGAGGTTATAAATAAACTATTTTCTTCCCCCATTCCTAATGCCAAAGGCCGTCCTTGACTAATCGCCAATAGTTTATCTTCCTGCTCACCGATTAAAGCGATAGCGGCAAAACGTCCTCTTAATCGAGCAGTCATTAACAAGCTAATTTCTTCCATCGACAATCCTAAGTTAAAGTAAAAAATTAACAACTTTATCACTAACTCGCTATGCGTTAGAGTCTCAAACTGGCAACCTTGATTAACTAATTCTTGCCGTAAATCTTGATAATTTTCGATGACTCCATCATATACTAAAGCGATATTCTCACTCGAACGACTAAAATAACCCACCGGCGCTACTTGGCCTAACTTTTCCCAGACCGTATAAGCGATACCAAAACTGGCTAATTTCGGCTGCTCACATAATAAATTTGGCCAATTTTGCGGATTTTCATAAGTGTGTTGTTGCTGAATTTGTCCACCGTTTAAAGTAGTTATACCGACAGAAGCATAACCATCCGCTTCCAATTGTTGCAAACCATGAAACAAGGCAGATACCACGTTGTTTGGGCTAATCACACCGAAAATATTAATCATAGTCGTTTCTCCTAGAAAATAAATTTTAAATGACGTTTTCTCAACATTAAGCATAAATTAGACCACTTTGATGTTTTAGTTAACTATTTGTATTTAAATAAAATATTAAATTACGATTGAATGCTAACTAGCAAATCGCAAAGCAATTAAAGAATAATTTTGCATTTTGCAAAAATAGTGGCCACTTTGATTAATTCGTTTGTTTCCGTCATTCTTTCCCGTTTTAGATTTGACAACTTTCAAAAAGTTGTCAAATCTGGTTTGGGTTTAGATTTGACAACTTTCGAAAAGTTGTCAAATCTTATTCAGGTTTGAGGTTTTTTCATTATCTTTAACACTCGAATCCACCGGCACGTTATGTCACCCGTTATACATTGCATTGCTGGATTGGGACAATGCTCGGCTTGACTAATATAACGTACCACGGCTTGACCTTTAATGCTTACAATACGCCCCACCCATTTCTCCAACCGTTGCTGAATCACCTCAAACGCCGTTTGGTCTTGCTCATAAATGGGATCGCGTAACGATTCTAACGTGTAACGCTGGTTATTGACCTGTAATACGTAATATTTACCTCCTCCTTGACAATAACTTTCCCCACTTTTTTGCCAATCTACCGCTATCAACTTCCCGGAAAAAATCTTAGTCTCCTCAATTTCTAACCGCGGTGACTCTAAAGGTGGTATAGTCACTGCTTCTTGAAGCGTTTGCCCCGATTGTACTATTACTGGTTGAGCATCTTCGGCTAAAGCTAGGGTTGCACCTCCCATCAGGCTAATCATCAACCACATCATTTTACTTGTTATCATAAAAAAACTCCTAAATAAGTGATTTACTATGGTACGGTCGTCCCAAAGCTATTAAGTTAAGGTAGGGTGGATACGCTTTGCTTAATCCACCCTACTTTAGCTGGATATTCCTTAACTTAATGGCCGTGACGGTCCTGTCCACCGTCCTCTCTGGAAATTTTTAGAATTAACCGAATAGAAAACGACGCTATTCTGCTAACTCCTTAAATTTTATACATTCTAACTCAACTATTTTGATTCAAATAATTTGATCTAAATTAGAATTTACTTTACTAATTGACAATTAATCATAAACAGTTGAAAATTATTTTACTACACTTTACTTAAAACTAAATAAGTGAGTGATTGAATACCTAGATTAGGTTATTATTTATTTCGAACAAATACTAAACATATTGAACATATTGAACAATTATAAAGTTAACAAATCCTCCTGATGGAAAATTAAGCTATCAATTACTTCAATGATGGTTTTTTATACTCTAATGCAGAAATGCTGACTATTCGCTTAAATTTATTCATCATAAATTATCAAAGAATCGCATGTACCCAAATTATACAGATATTCAATTGTTTAACCTTCAACAAATTGAAAGCGACTTACGAGACGGTAAATCCGTAGTAAAAATTTTTCGTGAAGTGTTAAAGCAAAGTAACGAGATACTTAAAGCACGCTTTTACACGACCGTCAATGCCACTGAAGGAGTCACCCAACGCGCCTGGCTAGTTGACCAAATTTTGCGCCTAATCGTTAAACACGTCTGTATTTTTCCCAAATCTGAACCATTGGCATTAGTAGCTGTAGGTGGATATGGACGCGGCGAATTGCATCCCGGCTCCGATGTCGACCTATTGATTCTACTAGAATCCCCTGCGAATACCATAACCACCGAATGTATCGAAAGGTTTATCACGTTTTTATGGGATATTCGCTTAGAAGTAGGTCATAGTGTTCGTACTTTAGAGGAGTGTGAAACCGAAGCCGCCAATGATATTACCGTGGCCACTAATTTGATGGAAGCGCGTTTATTAGTGGGACCTAACCACCTATTTAGAAACATGCAAATTGTGGTGGGACCAGAACGAATTTGGCCCAACCAAGATTTTTTTGCCGCCAAACTGGAAGAGCAACAGCAACGTCATCATAAATATCATGACACCGCCTATAATTTGGAACCAAATTTAAAAGAAGGTCCCGGTGGATTACGTGACATCCATGTCGTTGGCTGGGTAGCAAAACGTCATTTTGGGGCCTCGACTTTACATGATTTAGTCCAACACGGCTTTTTAAGTGAAAGTGAATATAAAACTTTGATGGAAGCGCAAGAGTTTATCTGGCAAGTACGTTGGCGTTTGCATAGCATCACCGGCCGCCGCGAAGACCGTTTATTGTTTGACTATCAACGGGCGATCGCCAAAGAATTTGACTATCATGATGATGACAAGCGGTTAGGCGTGGAAAAATTCATGCGAAAATACTATCGCACCGCCATGGAAGTGGGGAGCTTGAATCATACCTTATTACAATTATTTCAAGAAGCCATTTTATATGCTCATACGACTATCACGATTTATCCCTTGAATAAACGTTTTCAGGTTCGAAATGATTTTATTGAAGTAGTCAATGATAAAGTGTTTATGCACTACCCGTTTGCCTTGCTCGAAACTTTTTTGTTAATGCAGCAACATCCTGAGATCAAAGGCATTCGAGCCTCGACTATTCGCTTAATTCATCAATATAAATATCTAATTGACAGTGCTTTTCTTAAAGATTTACGGGCGCGAAGTTTATTTTTTGAAATTTTTCGGCAACCTCAAGGATTGACTCATGCGCTTCGCCGAATGAATAGTTACGGCGTTTTAGCCGCCTATATTCCATCTTTTGGTAAAATCGTTGGACAAATGCAATATGACCTGTTTCATGTTTATACCGTGGATCAACATAGTGTGTTTGTCGTCAGTAATTTGCGACGATTTAGTATGCCGGAATTTCACCAAGAGTTTCCCGCCTACTCCAAAATTATGGCACAGATTCCGAAACCGGAGTTATTGTATTTAGCAGGTTTATTTCATGACATTGCGAAAGGAAGTGGCGGTGATCATTCTCAATTGGGAGAGATCGAAGCCTTGAATTTCTGTCAGGCCCACGGCTTAAGCGATAACGATTCACGCTTAGTCGCCTGGTTAGTACGTTATCATCTGATCATGTCGATGACCGCGCAACGACAAGACATTTCGGATCCAATCGTGATTAAAGCGTTTGCCCAACAAGTTGGAGATACGGTGCGGTTAGACTATCTATACCTGCTCACCATTGCCGATATTCGAGCCACCAGTCCAAAATTATGGAATGCTTGGAAAGCCGTGCTCCTAGCTGACTTATATCACAAAACTTATGACATGCTACAACGGGGATTCAATAATACTACTTTTTTGCAAAAACATGATAAAATTCAAGAACTTCAAACGGCAGCCTTACAATTACTAAATCCCAGTGTCGAGGAAGCAACGGAAATTACCGCATTATGGCAAGACCTGGGCGAAGATTATTTTTTATGCTCTTCCTCACAACATCTAGCCAGTGAAACCCGGGCGATTCTTAGCCATCAAACCCCAGATGTGCCGTTAGTGTTAGAAAGACATAATACTCAAGGAATTACTGAATGTATGATTTATTGTCGAGACCGTGACTATTTATTTGCCGACACCACCTATTGTCTCGAACAACAAAGTGTCACCATTGTCAATGCCTATATCGTACTGACGCAACGTGAATACACCATCAGTGGCTATACCATTTTAGAAAGCGATGGCAGTGCTATTGCCACTCATGAGCGAGTAGAAACGATTTTAGCCAGTCTTCGACAAGCATTAATTCCCAAAAGTAGTGCTCCATTTGGTCCGATTCACCGCCACATACCCAGACAAGTTAAGCACTTTCCGGTACCGACGCGAATTAATTTTAAACACGATAACATTAACAATCATACACTTTTAGAAGTCATCACTACCGACCGCCCAGGCGTGTTATCCTATATTGCTCAAGCCTTTGTTACATGTCAAATACGCTTGAAAAAAGCTAAAATTGCTACCTTTGGCTCACGAGTAGAGGACATCTTTTTTATCACCGATTATAACAATCAAGCACTTTACTCCTCGGACCAAATCGACTGCGTTTGTGAACAATTGTCGAAATTATTGGATGGCGACCTGCAACATCCGACTGATACCGGGGTAGCGAGCCGCTGTAAAAATTAACCATTGGGTAATGTTAGATTTGACCATTTTCGAAAATTGTCAAATCTTACCAGAGAAGAGAAATATTAACTATGAATTTAGACCGTGACGAATTATTTTATGATGGAGATGAGCCGCCACCAGCGCCTAATAAAAACGACCAACTAAACGATGATTTAGATGATTTATTTGCCCAAGAGGATACCACGATTTCTACTGTCACCGACGAAAGATGGAAAGTGCTCATTGTTGATGATGAAGAAGATATTCATCAAATCACGCATTTCGTCCTAGATGACTATGTTTATCAAGGCAAGCGCTTGTGGTTACTAAGTGCTTATTCGGCCGAAGAAGCGAAAATGTTATTTCAGCAACATGCCGATACCGCCTTAATTCTATTGGATGTAGTGATGGAAACCAATGACGCAGGACTAAAACTGGTCAAATATATTCGAGAAGTGGAACAAAATCATTTTGTGCGAATTATCTTACGTACTGGTCAACCTGGGTATGCACCAGAAAAAAAAGTCATTTTAAAATATGACATCAATGATTACAAGAATAAAACGGAGTTGACCGACCAAAAATTGTTCACGGTAATTACCGCCAGTTTACGTTCTTATTCGGACATTATGACGATAGAATCTTATCGGCAAAATTTGGAAGAAAAAGTAGCCGCTAGGACCATCGAATTACAAGAAAAAAACCAAGTATTGCTTAGACTGAATCAAGATAAAAATGAATTTCTAGGGATTGCCGCCCATGATTTGAAAAATCCCTTAGCTTCTATTCAATCGTTAGCAAACTTAATTCGAACCTCCTTTGATGACTTTGCTAGAGATAAGGTGATAGACTTTGCCAGAATGATCGAAATTAGTTCACAACGGATGTTCGAATTAATTAAAAATCTGTTGGATGTCAATGCCATTGAATCTGGTAAAACGAACTTATCGTTCAATGAGTTAGATATGAATCACCTGATCCAACGGCAACTGGAGAATCATCTAAACGCGGCCCACAATAAAAATCTTCACTTGCATTTCCGAGAAACCACTGATAAATTTATTGTTTGGGCCGACAAAAGTGCCACCATGCAAGTCCTGGATAATCTCATTTCCAATTCGATCAAATACTCGCCCAAGGGCAAAAATGTCTATCTTCGGGTATCAGACCATGGCAATCAAATTCGTTTCGAAGTACAAGATGAAGGCCCTGGGTTAGCGGAAAAGGACCGTGCCAAATTATTCGGTAAATTTGCCCGCTTGACCCCACGTCCTACCGGCAATGAGCATTCGACCGGATTAGGATTATTCATTGTTAAAAAGTTAGTAGAAAGCATGGAAGGCAAAGTATGGTGTGAAACTGAAATTGGCAAAGGAGCTACTTTTATGGTTGAACTCCCCGTCCCAACTCAGGCTAATCAACTGGCCAATCTAAATTGAGAAAATATGTCTAACCAAAAACTCGAAACATTCCAGCAAGAGCGACTCCAACTCAATGACTTAGTGATGAAATATGCGGGTTTATCCATGAAGCGGTTTTATCATCTGGATGTTGAAGTCTATAAAGAGGGCGCCTTACCCCAAAAAACTAAGGAAATGTTAGGTCTAGTCGCCTCGTTGGTGTTACGCTGTGATGATTGCATCAACTATCATCTGATTCGCTGTACACAAGAAGGACTTACCGATAAGGAGTTCGAAGAAGTCATGAGTATTGGTTTAATCGTCGGCGGCTCGATTACCATTCCTCACTTAAGACGAGCCTTTCAAGGCTGGGAGGAGTTAAAACCACCGAGATCGATTTGACCACTTTTCGAAAGTTGTCAAATCTAAAACCAACCGAGACCGATTTGACAACTTTGCGAAAGTGGTCAAATCTTTGAATTAGATTTGACAACTTTTGCGAAAGTGGTCAAATCTTTGAATTAGATTTGACAACTTTTCGAAACTTGTCAAATCTTTTAGTTGTCAAGGAACAAATCATGCGTTTTTCTGTTATTTGGTTAGGATTACTGATTTCATTTTACTTATCCAATGTTTCCGATACTATCGCAGACACCGTTGACCCCTATTCCAAGCTCTCAACGCTATCAATCACACCACTGCGCTTAACCTTGAATAGTGAGCCAGCTACGCTTAACACGGTACACCCTGACCCAGCAGAAATCTCACCGGTGCCAAGCCCGTCTCGCACTCGCTGGATCATCGGCGGAATCTCTTTAGCCACAGCCGCTTATGGCTTCACCTCTTGGTGGGATAAAAGCTCCTCCCAGTTTCAAGTCCGACATGAAAATTGGTTTGAAGCAGACAGCCCAAATGGCGGTGCCGATAAATTAGGACATAGCTATTCGACCTATGTCGCCACTCGTCTAATGACACAAAGTTTTCTCTGGGCCGGACATACTCAACCACAAGCGATTAAATTAGCTGGATTAACTTCTGGTCTCATTATGTTGGGAGTAGAAGTCATGGATGGTTTTACGCAAAAATATGGTTTCAGTCCAGAAGATGCGCTCATGAATTTGACCGGAATCGGACTTGGAGTCCTGTTTGACAGTTATCCGCAACTGGATGAAACCTTTGATATTCGTTTAAAATATTGGACCTCGGACGATGCGAAACGTTTAAACGACTATGATCCCATAGCCGATTATTCTGGTCAAACTTACGTGTTAGCGACCAAGACCAGTGGCATTCCTGGACTACGAGAGATTCCCTGGATACGTTATTTGGAATTTGATGTCGGTTATGGCACCCGGGGTTATCAACCCACTGATGGCACCGAGAATCAGCCCAAATATCGTAACTTGTATTATGGCATCTCGTTGAATTTTTCGCTATTATTTGACGACTGGATCTTTAAATCTCCATCTAAGGAGCATAGCCGGACCCAATCAGTTATCTCTAACACTTTAGAATATGTACAATTTCCAGCAGGTACCCTCTGGTTTGAACATCATTTATAAAACCTACCCTCTTTCGCCCCTCCTTACTCAAGGAGGGGTTGGGGGTGGTTGATATACCCTCTCTCTCTCCCCTCCTTACTCAAGGAAGGGTTGGGGGCACTGCCATTAAGTTAAGCTAAAATTACGGCGTTGGAGTCCAAATCTTCAGATTTGGCAACGCCATCTTATCTTGACCAATCTCGTCCAAATCTGAAGGTTTGGACTCCAACGCGGCTTAACTTAATGGCATTAAGGGTTGGGGGTGGTTGATATACCCCCTCCTTACTCAAGGAAGGGTTGAGGGTGGTTGATATACTCCCTCTTTCTCCCCTCCTTACTCAAGGAGGGGTAGGGGGTGGTTAACCCGCCCTTACTTTGGATACACTATTACCACTTATTTTTATTATAACAACCACTTATGACAACCACTAACCGCAAAATTTTAGTCACCAGTGCCTTACCCTATGCCAACGGTGCCATTCATTTGGGCCATCTAGTCGAATATATTCAAACTGACATCTGGGTACGTTTTCAAAAACGTCGAGGTCATCAATGCTACTATGTCTGTGCCGACGACGCACACGGCACCCCCATTATGCTCCGGGCACAACTAGAAAATATCTCCCCAGAGCAACTGATTGCACGAGTTTATCAAGAGCATCGGGCGGATTTTGCCGACTTTGCTATTGGCTTTGACAATTATCACTCCACCCATAGCCCGGAAAATAAACTATTTGCGACTCAGATTTATCAAGGTTTAAAAGCCAGCAATCAAATCCTACGACGCACCATTCGCCAAGCCTACGACCCGGTCAAACAAATGTTTTTACCCGACCGTTTCATTCGCGGAGAATGCCCACGCTGTGGAGTCAAAGACCAATATGGCGATAACTGCGAAGCCTGTGGCGCTACTTATGCTCCTACCGAATTGAAAAATCCAGTTTCGGCCGTCTCAGGTGCCACCCCCATTGAAAAAGAATCCGAACATTTATTTGTCGATTTGGCCAATTTTGAACCCATGTTACGGGAATGGACCGGTAGCGGAGCCTTACAACATGAGGTTCAACACAAACTGAATGAATGGTTTGAAACTGGCTTACAAGCCTGGGATATTTCGCGAGATGCCCCCTATTTTGGATTTGAAATTCCCGAGGAAACACTGAAATATTTTTATGTCTGGTTAGATGCCCCCATTGGTTATATCGCCAGTTTCAAAAATTTTTGTGATAAACAACAACTGGATTTTGATGAATTTTGGAAATCCGATAGCCAAACTGAATTGTACCATTTTATTGGTAAAGACATCATGTATTTTCATACCCTCTTCTGGCCCGCATTATTAACTGGAGGAGGATTTAGAAAACCAACCGCAGTATTTGTACATGGTTTCTTAACCGTCAATGGTCATAAAATGTCCAAATCGCGGGGAACTTTTATCAATGCCCGGACTTATTTAAATCACCTCAATCCAGAATACTTACGCTACTATTTTGCTGCTAAATTAGGCGCCGGCGTGGAAGATGTGGACCTGAATTTAGATGATTTTGTCAACCGCGTCAATGCCGATTTGGTAGGAAAAGTGGTCAACATTGCCAGTCGTTGCGCTGGTTTTATTACCAAACGTTTCCACGGACAATTGGCAGCTACTTTAGCCAACCCCGCACTGTATCAAGAATTTATCGCCAAAGGCGAGTTAATTGCGGCATCTTATGAAATGCGCGAATACAGTAAAGCAGTGCGCGACATCATGGCCCTAGCGGACCTCGCGAATCAATATATTGATGAATGCAAACCCTGGGTGTTGGCTAAACAGGAAGGGAAAGAAGCAGAATTGCAAGCGGTCTGTAGTCAAGGCTTAAATCTCTTCCGAGTCTTGTTGGGCTATTTAGCGCCAATTCTACCAGTGATGGCGCAAACCGTGGAAAACTTCCTCAATGCTACGTTACCATGGCAACCAGAGCCACTGTTATCGCATACCATTAATCCATTTCAACCATTAATGCAACGAGTCGATAAGACTCAAGTAGAAGCCATGATAGCGGACTCCACCGCCGGTTTGGCCAATACCACTACACCGGTGGCAGAGAAACCGACTACACCGGTGGCAGAAACGCCGACGGTAGTGCAGGCTACTAAAGCCGCGAAACTTAAACCAGTAGTAGCAACCACTAAGTCAGCAGTTACTTCTGACGCGGCAGTAGCAACCATCACCTATGATGATTTTGCCAAAATCGATTTACGAATTGCCAAAATTGTGAATGCCGAAGCCGTAGAAGGTGCAGAAAAATTACTCCGTCTAACGCTAGAGATTGGAGAAGCGCAACCGCGGACCGTGTTTGCCGGGATTAAAGAAGCGTATTCACCGGAGCAGTTGCTAGGTCGTTTAACCGTCATGGTAGCGAATTTAGCCCCGCGGAAAATGCGCTTTGGCCTATCGGAAGGCATGGTGTTAGCCGCCGGTCCTGGCAACACGGAGATATTTTTGCTACAACCGGATGAAGGCGCCAAACCGGGGATGAAAGTTAAGTAACTCACCTTACGCCTAACCACCCCCTGCCCCTCCTTAGCAAGGAGGGGAGTTTTAACCACGCCTCTTTCTCCCCTCCTTACCAAGGAGGGGTTGGAGGTGGTTAAAACTCCCCTCCTTACCAAGGAGGGGTTGGGGGTGGTTTTCAAACAGGTCTTGATCATGAAAACCGATTGGTTAATTGTTGGAGCCGGTTTTACCGGCAGCGTACTGGCCGAGCGAATTGCCAGTCAATTAGGACAAACTGTGATACTGGTAGAGCAACGCCAACACCTGGGCGGTAACGCTTATGATTACTATGATGACCATGGCGTATTGGTACATCAATACGGTCCGCATATTTTTCATACCAATGCACAATACATCTGGGATTATTTAGCCCAATTTACGGAATGGCGCAGTTACTATCATCGCGTGTTAGCCGTCATTAATGGTAAAACCGTCCCTGTGCCATTTAATCTCAATTCCCTGGAAGCCCTCTTGCCTCCTCATTATGCGGCGAAGTTAGCACAACAGTTGATTGAGCAATATGGCTTCGATGTCAAAGTCCCCATTTTGAAAATTCGCGACACCGCTAAAGGCGAAGATTTAAAATGGTTAGTGGAGTATATTTATGAAAATGTCTTTTTACACTATACGGTCAAGCAATGGGGACTAAAACCAGATGAATTAAGTCCCTCGGTCACAGCCCGGGTGCCCATTTATATTAGCCGAGATGATCGTTATTTCCAAGATAAATTCCAAGGTTTGCCGAAATTTGGTTACACTAAATTATTTCAACGCTTATTGAATCATCCCAAAATTAAACTGTTGCTCAACACTCGTTACCAAGAAGTGGCGGAAGACATTCATTATCAACGACTCATTTTCACCGGACCCATTGACGAATTTTTCAATTATCTTCACGGTGAGTTACCTTATCGCAGTCTGGCGTTTAAATATCTGCATACCGAGCAAGACTATTGTCAAACGGTAGCCACCATCAATTATCCCAATGAATATGCTTACACCCGCACCACCGAGTTTAAACACTTAACTGGGCAACGAGTGTATGGGAGCACTTACATTGAAGAATATCCGCAAGTCTATCGTCGTGGTGAAAATATTGCTTACTATCCTATACCCAAAGACGAATATCGCGCTTGGTACAGAAAATATGAACTAGAAGCCGAGAAATTGCAAAAATCGGTGTTATTTGCCGGTCGGTTAGCCGATTATCAATATTATAATATGGACCAAGCAGTAGCCAGAGCCTTGAGTTTATTTAATAAAGAACTAATTCTTAAGAATTAAAAAATCACCTTACGCACAACCACCCCCAACCCCTCCTTGGTAAGGAGGGGAGTCAGAGGGGTGGTTAAAACTCCCCTCCTTACCAAGGAGGGGTTGGGGGTGGTTAAAACTCCCCTCCTTACCAAGGAGGGGTTGGGGGTGGTTGGATTGAAAGCTACGCCATCTTAACGTTATCGACTATTCCATTATGAACACTTATTCATTCACTGATTACAACCAAAATCACGTTCTCAAACTCCACTGGCCACTAAAGCTGGTGATATTATTTGTACTGAAACATTACATCCCAGGCATCATTTTGGGACTAAATACTTTTATGATGGTAGGTATGGAAATTTTGGATATTTTACCCAAGCCGCTCAAAGATTTTACGCATGATTATTCCACCCCGGCTCTCCTATTATTATGTTTACCCACGTTATTTGTGCTAACCGCCGCCATCAAACGTAGTCTCTCTACGGCACCAAAAGCCGGTAAAGTATTGCGTTGGAGTTGGCAATATGGACGAGCAATATTATTGTATGCCGTGCTATTAGAATTTGGTATTATCTTAGGACAAAGTCTTTGGGGCTTGAAAAGATTCAATGAAATTATCCTACTGATTCTTTATCTGGACCTGATGATAGCCCTGTTTTTGTTGAAGTCACCCCGGGTAAAAGATATTTTTGCACAATTTCCAATAACGGATAAGGAGGCATGGGCCCAAGCGGTACGAGAAAACACGTTAACTGCTTACTCCAACTATTTAAACGGTAACGAATTTAAAGAATATGCTGGGGAAGCTCATTTTAAAATGGAAGAGTTAGCCTGGACCCAAGCCATCACCGAGCAAACTCTCCATGCCTTTCAAAGTTACCTGAATTTAAATATTCCCAATAAACGACATTCCTTAGAAGCCAGACAACGGTTAGAGGAGTTATTACAACAGCAACCGGAGGAGGATGATTAAGCAGTATTATCCCCGCCGCCCCAATGACTCCTATCCTAGACGTTATCACTAATCAACAAAGGTAACACTGGAAACTCGTTTTAAAACCTAAATAGAATTGAAAGGAGAATTTATGGCTAGCTTATTACCTCTCATTCCCCAATCGGGACCTGCCACGGCTCAACCGGTGGTTAAGAAGACCATGCGCACTGCCTCAACCCAGGCGCGAAAACGAGTCAGTGAAGCGGAATATTGGGAAAAATATTATGACTATGTTGGTCCAGAGGACCACCAGTACGAATGGAATAATGGCTCTTTGGAGGAAAAATCGATGCCGGATTATGTAAGTTACTCAATGTATCAATGGTTGGTCGAGTTACTTGATAATTTTTTGGAAGTCCAGCCGCTAGCCAAAATTATCGGCTTGGAAATGGGTTTTCGTCTGGCCCTCCCTCACAAAATCGTCATTCGCAAACCGGATTTAGGGGTGGTGCTGAATAGCAACCCCGTTCCCCTGGGTCCGTTTGACCAATCTTATCGTGGGACTTTTGATGTGTGCCTGGAATCACTCTCCTATTCTAATCTTGGCGAAATAAAACGAGATACGGTGGGCAAAAAACGCGAATATGCCCAGGGCGGGGTCAAGGAGTATTACCTGCTAGATGCTAGAGGGAAGAGAACAGCGTTTTATCAATTGACTGCGGGTGGTGTGTACACCCCGATTCCGCCCACCTCAGAGGGCCTGATTAGCTCCAACGTGTTACCGGGGTTTCAATTTCGCCTCCGTGATTTGTCACGACAACCGACGTTGACCAAGATGAGTGAAGACCCGGTGTACCGTGCCTTTGCGTTACCGGCCTTGCAGGCGGCGAAACTGGCCCAGCAAGTGGCCGAGGCGGAGGCACAAACCGAGAGAGAAGCACGTCGTCAAGAGGCCGAAGCACGGCAACTGGCGGAAGCGACGGCGCAGGCGGCGAAAGCAGCGCAACGACTGGCCGAGGCCGAGACACAAACCGAGAGAGAAGCGCGGCAACTGGCGGAGTCCAAACTCCAACAATTGGAAGCGAAATTAGCACGCCTGCGGCAACCGGAGTAAAACTCGAAATTGAAAGGAAAAATTATGGCTAGCTTATTACCTCTCATTCCCCAATCGGGACCGGCTACGGCCACTCCACCGCCAGCTCAACCGGTGGTTAAGAAGACCATGCGCACTGCCTCAACCCAGGCGCGAAGACGAGTCAGTGAAGCGGAATATTGGGAAAAATATTATGACTATGTTGGTCCAGAGGACCACCAGTACGAATGGAATAATGGCTCTTTGGAGGAAAAATCGATGCCGGATTATGTAAGTTACTCAATGTATCAATGGTTGGTCGAGTTACTTGATAATTTTTTGGAAGTCCAGCCGCTAGCCAAAATTATCGGCTTGGAAATGGGTTTTCGTCTGGCCCTCCCTCACAAAATCGTCATTCGCAAACCGGATTTAGGGGTGGTGCTGAATAGCAACCCCGTTCCCCTGGGTCCGTTTGACCAATCTTATCGTGGGACTTTTGATGTGTGCCTGGAATCACTCTCCTATTCTAATCTTGGCGAAATAAAACGAGATACGGTGGGCAAAAAACGCGAATATGCCCAGGGCGGGGTCAAGGAGTATTACCTGCTAGATGCTAGAGGGAAGAGAACAGCGTTTTATCAATTGACTGCGGGTGGTGTGTACACCCCGATTCCGCCCACCTCAGAGGGCCTGATTAGCTCCAACGTGTTACCGGGGTTTCAATTTCGCCTCCGTGATTTGTCACGACAACCGACGTTGACCAAGATGAGTGAAGACCCGGTGTACCGTGCCTTTGCGTTACCGGCCTTGCAGGCGGCGAAACTGGCCCAGCAAGTGGCCGAGGCGGAGGCACAAACCGAGAGAGAAGCACGTCGTCAAGAGGCCGAAGCACGGCAACTGGCGGAAGCGACGGCGCAGGCGGCGAAAGCAGCGCAACGACTGGCCGAGGCCGAGACACAAACCGAGAGAGAAGCGCGGCAACTGGCGGAGTCCAAACTCCAACAATTGGAAGCGAAATTAGCACGCCTGCGGCAACCGGAGTAAAACTTCGAAGCGGCACACTACGTGCTGAATCATGAATTTCAGGTATTTTTAGGAAACAAAGTTAACCCGAAATTCGGCACCAATCTTCGTCAAGAGGTTTTCCAGTTTCTTAACTAAATTTTCGGTAGTCCCGCCAAACCAATGGAGGCGTTAAAATTCAATGGGTTATCAAAAGTCAAAGTTTCTTAAACCTTCGAGGTTTAGGAAACTTAGAATTGCCGAGGTTTCCTAAACCGGTGAGGTTTAGGAAACCTAAAACTGGTAAGGTTTAGGAAAGTTAGCACCTGGATTTTAATACCTCCATTAGTTGGTAGGGACTACCCCAAAGCTGAAGCTTTGGACTCCAACGCCGTAACCATTAACCTAATGCCATTGAAGGTTGAGGTGAACACCGGGTGTAGCGTAAGTCATGAGAAAGTTTAGTTTGACATTTGCTAATCTGAAATACCTATTTACCTATTTACCTATTTACCTATTTACCTATTTAAAAAATTATTTATGGACCAATATTTACTGATAGGGCTTATCTAGTAATTTGTGTAATTATTTGATTTTTTTGATTTTACAGAAGCCCCCTAACCAACCTATACACGGGCTATGCCATCAAGTTAAACTAAGGTTACGGCGTTGGAGTCAAAATCTTCAGATTTTGAAACGCCGTCTCACTTTAGGGACCACCAAGAAATAGATGGTCCATTTTAGTAAGGGCAATCCCTGGTGGTTGCCCTGACGTGAGGGATTAAATGGTATTGGTGATCCCTTAACCAGTCTCGTCCAAAGCTAAAGGTTTGGACGAGACTGGTCAAGATGAGACGACGTTCCCAAATCTGAAAATTTGGACTCCAACGCCGTAACATTCCTTCACTTAATGGCATTCTTTTTAAAAATATTGCCATCTACCAGGCTAATTATAGATTAACATGTTAATTTAAATGGAGAAAATAATAAATTAAGTAATTGGACAGTATTTTCTTGACAGCCACCTAACTGAACATATATAATAACAAATTTGATATAATTCCTGTGATGACATAGATTGAGAAAATATAATCATTATGAAAAGAACTTTCCAACCAAGTAATTTAGTACGTAAACGTCGTCATGGCTTTCGTGCTCGGATGAAAACTAAGGGTGGACGAGCAGTTATTAGTGCGCGTCGGGCCAAAGGACGTTTACGTCTCACGGCTTAAACCCCTGAATGAAAAAAAACTCCTGCCAATTCACGCGCTCACAACGCTTGTTAAAACCGACTGATTTTAAGAATGTATTTGATCAACCTAATAAATCTAGCGATAACTATCTAACTGTGTTAGCACGAGTGAATCACTTGCCCAAAGCACGGCTAGGGTTGGCTATTGCCAAAAAAAAGGTTAAAGCAGCGGTTTCCAGAAATCGTCTCAAACGTTTAATTCGTGAAAGTTTTAGACAGCATCAACACCTTTTAGCAGGTTTGGATTGCGTGGTATTGGCAAAGAGTGGAGTAGATACTATCAATAATCAGACTTTATATCATTCCTTAGCCATACATTGGCAACAAATTGTGCGACGATGCAAAAAATCTTGATTCTACTCATCAGCGGCTATCGACTGCTCATTAGTCCCTGGCTAGGCCAACATTGCCGATTTTATCCCAGTTGTTCAGAATACGCCCAAGTTGCGATTGGAGAGCATGGGGTAACCTCTGGTTTATGGTTAAGTATTAAACGATTACTCCGTTGTCATCCGTGGCACCCAGGCGGGTTTGACCCGGTCCCCATACGACAACCTGAATTTCGACCCACCGAGTTTCGATCTACCGAAGAAGTGGATCACGGCCGGTCTGACAAACCTATTTGTAGCGAAGGAAAATAGATAATCTATGGATAATTTTCGACTAATTTTGATAATGGCATTGTTTTTCATTTTGTTGTTAATGTATCAGGCTTGGCAACAAGATTACGGGCCCAAATCGAGTACGGCCACACCTCCTAAAACTCATTCTAGTAGCCCCAGTCCGGCCACACCTGAAACGGCTACCCCTTCGACTACGACCACCGGTCCTAGTGAATTGCCTAGTACTTTGGAGAAAACCAATCCGGCCTCTGGTGTCATCGAGGCTCCTCTAAGTTATCAGAAAGTGTTATCGAGTGCCACGCCATTGCAAGTGGAAACCGATGTCCTCAAATTAGAACTAGATACCTATGGTGGCGATATTCGGCGCATCGATTTGGTCGCTTATCCCCTTAAGGTAGAAACACCAACACAATCCTTTCGCTTATTGAATGATGAATTGCCGAATTTATTTGTGGCTCAATCTGGTTTATTACCGGCCGATAATGCGCCCACGCATCAAACCGTCTATCAAAGTGAGCAAACCCATTATCGTTTGGCCGACCAAGCCGATAGTTTAGAAGTTAAACTCTATTGGCAAAATGATAAAGGTCTCAAAGTGACCAAAATTTATACCTTTCATCGTCACAGCTATATCATTGACCTGAAATACTTAGTCACTAACGCTTCGACTCAACCCTGGCAAGGTCAAGTTTATGGACAATTCCAACGTTCTGAAACTGACCTCGGACAATCGCGTTTTGTCTATACCTATATGGGAGGTGCTATTTCTAGCCCCAATAAGCGTTATGAGAAAATCACTTTTGATAATATCCGCGAAGACAGCTTAATGAAAGAGCACCGTCCTGGCTGGACCAATGGTTGGATCGCGATGATTCAACATTATTTTGTCGGTGCTTGGGTCCCTGAGCCAGAGCAAGTTTATAACTATTACACCAAAGCATTAGATGGATCTCGTTATGTCTTAGGACTATATGGGCCACCACAAACTGTGGCCCCTGGCACCCAGCATTCATTTTCACTAAAATTTTATGCGGGCCCCAAATCACAGCATGTGTTATCTGCTTTGTCCCCGGGCCTGGACCTGACGGTTGACTATGGCTGGCTGTGGTTTATTGCACAACCACTGTTTTGGCTGTTGGAAGCGATTCATGGCCTCGTAAAAAATTGGGGCTGGTCGATTATTATTTTAACCATTATCATCAAATTAGCCTTTTTCCATCTCTCGGCCACCAGTTATAAATCGATGGCCAATATGCGCCGCTTACATCCACGGTTAGTCACTTTGAAAGAGCGTTACGGTGAAGATAAAACCCGGTTAAACCAAGCCATGATGGAGTTGTATAAAAAGGAAAAAATCAATCCCTTGGGTGGATGTTTACCGATTTTAATCCAAATTCCGGTATTCATTTCGTTGTATTGGGTCTTATTGGAAAGCGTCGAATTACGGCAGGCTTCATTTATCTGGTGGTGGCAAGACCTCTCCACCCCTGACCCTTATTTTGTGTTACCTCTGGTCATGGGGGTGACGATGCTAATTCAACATCATCTTAACCCGGCCCCGATTGACCCAGTACAACAGAAAGTCATGATGATTTTACCGATTGTCTTTACTGTATTTTTTGCCTTCTTTCCCTCCGGCTTAGTTTTATACTGGCTAGTCAATAATGTGTTGTCCATTACCCAACAATGGGTCATCACGAAGAAGATTGCAGGTGGAGTTTAGAGTTAAGTAGTGAAGCATAAATTCGGCGGTATTTTCCCTCACCCCCGGCCCCTCTCCCAGAGGGCGAGGGGCGAAAGAAAATGCGAGAAAATTTATGCTTCAGTACTTATACCGAGCGGAAGATTTCGCTTTTATCAAGACCTCTAAAGGTGAAGATGAGATGAGAACAATGGCGATTCCGTTGCTATGTGTAGAGATTATATCACCTGCTCAATCAACTTTGGAAATACTTCGTAAACTTAGAGTTTATTTTGAAATTGGGGTTAAATCATGTTGGTATGTCGACCCAACTTTAGAAATAGTAGTGATTTATAATGAATTTCTGGAGAAGAAAATTTACGACACTGATTTAGTTGATAACAACCTTGGTATCAAAATACCACTTAGCAAGGTCTTTTACTAAAAAACCAACGACGGTCCCCTAGTTGGTTTATAACCAAGAGAATAGTAGGACGCACCCTACCAATGCCACGCTACCCTTTCCCAAAATACCGACCAACACTACACTTTTATTAGAAAACTATTTAGATTTACCAACTCTCTAAAAGTTGACAAATCAGGTTCTCTTCCATTTCATGCTATGCACAACTATCCCACTACTCTCATTAACTTAATCATTGCCTCTTTTATACTTTTCAGCAACAGTCAATCTCTCTTGGCGGCTTGTCAAGAAGGAGAATTAGAATTAGATGACCGCTGTGTGGCTAGTAACAAAGTGCGTTACCTGCAACCTAATAAGCCGAATCTATTGCAATCAGTGATTAATCAAGCCAACCCTGGCGATTACATTATCCTCAAAGCAGGAGATTACGACATCATTGAATCAACCACGAATAAAACCGCTTTGCTCATAAAAGATAAAAAATCTTTGCAACTAATTGGAGAAGATAACGTTCGGATCAAAACCAAACAAGGTTGGGTTGCCGTCTTGACGGTGGAAAATTCCGAAAATATTACACTTAAAAATATCGAATGGACCCATGCAGTTAGACCCGGTGCCTGTGAAGGTGCCGTTGTCAATTTATTGAATGTTAAAGATATTCAGTTGGTAGATTCTATTTTCAATGGCTCTGGTACTTTTGCCGTGCAAATGGATCGAGCGCATAAGGTCATCCTCAAAGGAGGAGAAGCTATCAATAATAGCGAAGGTGTGTTTTATGTGAAAAATTCACAAGAAATCACTATCACTGACATGTTGGTAGCAAATAATGATAACTCTGGTGCTAACAAAAATGGCATTTTAGATATAGAGCACTCGAACAATATATTTTTCACCTACAACGAGGTCAAACAGAATAAAAATGATTACTTTAAAAAGGTGACCGATTCCCTAAACTTCGAAATTGATAGCAATGAGTTTAGTGAAAATTCCTTCCGTTTATACGATGCCAGTGGCACCACCACACCGGTAATCTCAGGTAAAGTCAATGGCACCGTATTATGGTCGCAATCAGTCAAACTCCAGTCGGAGTTACCAGAGTTTACCCTGGAATGGATCGGTACCGTTAAGAATAAAATAGCCACGGTCAAAGGTCTCAATATTTATAAAACTGCCGCCGACTCCAAAACTTCGTCAAAGTTGACAACTTTAAAAAAGTTGTCAACTTTAGGTGCCAATTTAAATCTGCTTCAAATCATTCCTGACTTAGAAGTTCAAACTAAAATCATCAGTGACCACTCCCCAATTTATCAAATCGAGGATGTTAACTTTGATGGCTATTCCGACCTGCGTATCGTCATTTCAGACGCGAAAACCGACTCCAAACGGGTTAACTCCATCGATCAATTGGAGGATAACCAGCGCTATCGTTTTTGGTTATTTAATCCCCAAGTGGGTCTGTTTATCGAGCAGACTGAATTGAAATCTCTGATTGCGCCTAAAATAGATAGTGAGAATCGGCAAATCATCTCCTCATGGAAAGGGAGTCAAGTCAATTACGCTACCGACTACTATCAATTTATCAATGATAAATTGGTCCTAGTCCGCCAAGAATTACAAGACTACATCAGTGCCAGCGTATATCAACTGACGGTGAAAGAGCGGGTCGGGGAAGAATTGAAACAGGTAGAACAAAAAATAGTCGGCGAGAAATTCCTCAAAACCGCTACCGCCGAAACTGATGCCGGTCAATTGTTTAAAAAAATTTGGCAACAACTTCCAGAATTATTTGCCGTCCACGTTGACCACGAGGCTTGTACCACCACCTTAACGGCAATACCGGAGCATGGACTCCGTGGCTTTTATTGTCACCTGCAAACCGTACTCGATTACGCCAAACTTTCTCAATTAGCCGCTATATCCGTGTTTACTCAAGGTCCTCATACCGACCTACAACTGAACTTACAGGCACCGGACGGTTTTGGTTATTATAACCCGGCTTTTGTACAATGGTTAATGGACCAATCTATTCCTGCCGCCACCGAGCCAGCATTTAGAGAATTGACGCAACCGTATTATAATCAATATGTGCAACCATTAGCCAGGACCTTTTATGAAGTGTATAAATTTTGGCAAGATAATCCCGATTATCTCGCCCAGGAGCAACAATTATATTTAACCGGCACCTCCTCACCAACGTTACCCATTTGTTGTTATAGCAATAAGTATGAACACATTTTTCAATCGATGATTACGGCCAAACATTATGACACTCAAGAAGTGCTCACGGCAGCTACTTTTTGGTTAAGACGTACCATTGACGGCACGGCTCAACTATGGTGGAAAGCGTTATCTCGGTTATTGGAAACTTACGATGCGGATTTTATCAAGACGGTTGAAGATGAATGGTTGCACAATTATCAACAATTTCGTCAATTTATCTCCCCCCTGGTAAGCCCGTATTGTCAACCCAATCAGGTACTATTGTATTCGACTAACCGTATAATAACGCACTATCCTACGGTCACTGCGGCTCTTCAGGTAGCGGCCCCTGGGGACGTGGTCTGGTTATGTCCTGGTGTCTATTCGGAAACGATTAAATTGGAAGGACGACACCAGTTATTGATTTATGGTGACCAAGCCAGTCTAATCACTCGTACTCCTGGCGACAGTTTAATTACCGTCAAACAATCGCAATATATTGAAATTGCAGGACTTCATCTCATCCAAGCCGCAGCGAGTACCACCATAGAAAGTGGCTTAAACTTAAATTTCAGGTCCTCGCAGCATATTCATTTACGTGACAATGACATTGAAGGCGGTTATTTTGGAATTGGGTTATCGCAAGTGCAATATGCTGAAATTACAGGTAACCAGATTCATTTTACGCAACAAGGCATAGTGCTCACTGACAGTACTCAGGTCCTACTAAAATATAATCGCTTGTTTGATAATATCCAAAATAATGTCACTTGGTCCGCGCCTACCTCCCAAGTGGACCCCTTTCAAAATGACTGGCAGACCGAAAATGAACTGAATGCTCTGCCTAGAAGTTTGAACGATTTGTTGAATGTTACCGCGTTGGAAAAAATGGCGAGCACCGGCAATCTAGTCGCACCACTGACGCTAGCTTTTTCTTGGTATCAAGAGAATAACGTGGAAGCGATTAAATGGTTTCAACAAGCCGCGGCGCAAGGTCAGGCCAAAGCGCAATATTACTTAGGTTGGATGTATTGGCAAGGGGAAGGAGTCGCGCCAAATTATGCCCAGGCCGCGACCTGGTTTGAACAAGCGGCGAAACAGGGATATGCGAAAGCCCAAAATGCCTTGGGTGGTTTGTATTATGAAGGTAAAGGCGTGCCGCAAGATTTTGCCAAAGCGAAATATTGGGCCCGCAAGGCCGCTCTCCAAGGTGACGCGACAGCACAAAATAATTTAGCGGAATTGTATTATCAGGGAAGAGGTGGAGACCAAGATTTAGAATTGGCAGTGCAGTGGGTTAAAAAGTCAGCCGAACAAAATTATGAGCCTGCCCAACGTAATTTAGCTCAATTATATTTTCGCGGCGAAGGAGTGCCACGAGATCTCAATGAAGCAATGAAATGGTTTAATCAAGGTAGGATGGGTGACACGCAGTGAATCCCATCATTTTCGGTGGTCCCGCCAACTTAATGGAGGTCTTAACCGGCAATGAGTTACCAAGGTTCCAAGTCTCCTAAACCTTAAAGGTTTAGGAAACTTAGCATCTGCCAGGGAATCTTCGCCCCCGGCGGTTAAGTTCTGAAGGAAGCATGAATTCGGCGGTATTTTCCCTCACCCCCGGCCCCTCTCCCAGAGGGAGAGGGGCGAAAGAAAATAGGAGAAAATTTCTGCTTCAGTACTTAATAGCTGCATTGGCTGGTAGAGACTACCCAACGTTAAGACGGGTTATATTTTATACTACACCATTCTACTAGGAATCTAAAATATGGAACTGATTGGTCAATTGATTGAAATTATCCTCCACTTGGATAAACATTTACAATGGTTAGTGAATGGATATGGCACTTGGACTTACTTAGTCTTATTTCTAATCATCTTTTGTGAAACCGGGCTAGTTGTTACCCCTTTTCTCCCTGGCGACTCCTTACTCTTTGCCATTGGAGCCTTGAGTGCCAACGGCATTTTAGATATTACCTGGGTTTTTATCTTGTTGTCCACCGCCGCCATTTTAGGCGATACGGTTAACTATTGGATTGGTAATTTTGTAGGTCCTAAGGCGTTCAAGAAAAAGGATTCCAAGTGGTTTAATCCAGCCCATTTAGAACGTACTCACCGCTTTTATGAAAAGCATGGGGGCAAAACTATTATCATTGCCCGCTTTGTTCCCATTATTCGCACCTTTGCTCCGTTTGTGGCAGGGATTGGTAAAATGAGTTACCCAGTATTTTTTCTCTACAATGTGACTGGTGCTTTATTATGGATGATAATTGTCCTGTTTGCGGGCTACTTTTTTGGTAACATTCCATGGGTCAAAAGTAACTTCTCCATCGTCATCTTAGGTATTATTATTATCTCCTTAATCCCAGTCGCGGTTGAACTTTGGCGACATCGGTCCGAGAAAGTCGAAACGAGTTAGGGTTTCCGCGTTCCCGATTTGACAACTGGTTGAAAGTTGTCAAATCTTAGTCAAATCTTAGTTGGAAAATTTCCTCGTTCTCACGTTGCGCGTGGAGACGAGGAGAACGAGAAAAATTTCCCCCCGTGACTTCCTCCCCGCGTGCGGGGAGGATTGAGATGATTCTCAGCCGTGGCGTAAGTTCTGACTAAAACAGGTGTTGCACACCAGGTTTTAAGAATTTTTACTTATAGTAATATCCTTATCTAGTTGTCCCATAATGAGTTTGGCCAGCAGGGATAACACCCCTTCGAGGGGTGTTATCCTTCAGACTTCAAGTACAACAGTAGGTGAATATTACTATATCAAAAATATTATACCATTTTAATGATATGGTTAAGTCAGAATAAATTAATTAATAGTATATAATTATATTATACTTATTTTAATACTTTATATATAAAGTAAGTTAATAACGGTAAAGATTTAGATTTACTTTAAAATAGTGAAGATAGGAATTTTTCACTGCTGAGCCAATTGCAAAATAGCAATAAAATTGGATTTACTACTCCCAAAAGGCGAA
>DZAL01000019.1:42771-51324 GCA_022729575.1 Thiomargarita sp. | reverse complement strand
CAAAACCACTGGCGCCGACCCAAGTTAACTCCCCGGTGTCAGCCTTGACGGTGTAAAGAGAACCAGCCGCTAAACCATCAGCACCCGAGGCGGCATAGAGTTGATGGGTGAGGGGGTGAATATCTAAGGCTTCCAGGTCGTAGTGACGATGTAATTCACCGAGGAGTTTGACGGCGAAATTTTGACTAGGATTGACGGTAAATAATTGACTATCGCTACGGTTGGCATCATGCACGCCATAGAGCAAGCACGGTGTGGGTGGAGTGTCATTCGCCGTGACCTGGAGGAGATTGCCGGCGGCATCGTAATGATAGGACCAGACTTGGCCGTCGGTAGTGGTGACGGTGGTGAGACGGTGGAGGGCATCATAGGTGTAGTCTTGAGCGTGACTGGCCATGGGTAAAAGGAGACTGGCCAGCCACCAAACCCGTTGGGGGGTCAGTGACAGGGGACGTTTAATGGTCATCAGAAGTTACCTCTTAGTGGTTACTGATAGGTTGAAGGTGGAATTATATAGAATTTTTCTCGTTCCTACGCTCCATCTGGTAATGAGGTTAATATCGAAAAAATAAGCCACTAACAACACCATTGACCTTAATTAAATAAGGTCAGTTCATGCTATTAGTGGCTAATTAAAATTTATCAGTTTTACTCAGTTAATTCTTGAACTAAGTTCAATTGTCGAATTAAGTTTCTTCTGCCAGTAAGGGGCGGTCCACCAATTCGACTAAAGCCATGGGTGCTTTATCTCCTATTCGAAAGCCAAATTTTAAAATTCGCAGATATCCCCCTGGCCGTTGCCGATAACGTGGCCCTAATTCGGTAAATAGTTTGGTCACGATGTCACGGTCACGTAGTCTCGCAAAAGCTAGACGACGTTTAGCTACATTATCTTCTTTGGCTAAAGTGATTAACGGTTCGACTACCCGTCGTAACTCTTTAGCTTTAGGTAAAGTCGTTTTAATGACTTCGTGGCGCATTAAGGAGACCGCCATATTCTTGAACATAGCTTGTCGATGGCTGGTGGTACGACTAAGCCTTCTGCCGGCACAACGGTGACGCATAAGTTTTTGTCCTTGGTTTCAATTGGTTACAGACCGAAATCACGGTCCAATATTTCATCATTATCAAATTGGACTGCCGGTGTTAATTCAAATGTTTTCACCGATTCCCGTTCCAGAATGGAGCTTTATAGTTTGGGTTTTGGCTCATAACCAGGAGGTGGCCAATTTTCCAAACGCATCCCTAGAGAGAGTCCTCTTTGGGCTAACACATCCTTAATTTCAGTTAGAGACTTTTTACCCAAGTTGGGCGTTTTCAGTAATTCGGCTTCGGTCTTTTGAACCAGATCGCCGATATAATAGGTGTTTTCGGCTTTCAAGCAGTTGGCTGACCGCACGGTAAGTTCTAGCTCATCCACGGGCCGCAACAATAATGGATCCATATCAAAACTACCCACGGTCTTATAGATTTGCTCGCCGCCGGCCACGGTTTCTAAATTGACGATGACTGACAATTGGCTTTGGAGGATGGTTGCCGCTTGTCGGATTGCCGACTCTGGTTCCACCGTACCGTTAGTTTGTAATTCAATAATCAATCGATCCAAATTGGTACGTTGTTCAACTCGAGCACTTTCGACCAAATAAGTCACTCGTTTGATGGGACTAAAAGAAGCATCGACTTTCAACATCCCCATCGTATTACTTTCGCTACTTTCATGGTCTTGATAACGACTACTGACCGGTTGGTAGCCTCGTCCCATTCTCACTTTGAGCCAGACATTGAATTCAACAGATTTAGTCAAGTTGGCAATGAGGTGCTCGGGATTAACGATTTCGACATCATGAGGTAACGTGATGTCTCCTCCACAAACTGTACCAGGGCCCTTTTTGTGGAGTTGCAGATTGACTTCTGGAGAGCCGTGTAGCCGAATCGCCAATCCTTTAAGATTCAGTAAGAGGTCGATGACATCTTCTTGAACTCCATCCAGGGTAGTATACTCGTGTAACACACCATCAATTTTCACCTCCACCACGGCGGCTCCGGCGAGCGACGATAAGAGGACACGACGTAACGCATTACCCAAAGTATGTCCGAAACCACGGTCTAACGGCTCCAGCGTCACTCGCGCCGTGCTCTTACTGAGATGTTTGACTTCAACAATTCGTGGCCTTAAAAATTCCATCAGTTTAGGTTGCATAGCACCACTCCTTTTCAGCGAACAGTTTTTTTCAGTGATTACGGTAATTGCTGTGATTGTGAGAAGAAACGGACTCGGTTACTTGGAATACAACTCTACCACCAATTGTTCGTTAATGTCGCTTGGTAACTCCATCCGCTCTGGGAGCGCCTTAAAGGTACCTTGCAGGTTGCTGGGGTCCATGTCAATCCATTCTGGAAATCCATATTCCTTAGCTTGTTCTAACGCGGTTTTGATGCGTAATTGTTCCCGACATTTGTCACGAATACTTACCACATCACTCGGTCTTACCTGATAAGAAGGAATGTTAACACTCTGGTTGTTCACTAATATCGCTTTATGGTTAACCAGTTGTTTAGCTTCCGCTCGTGTCACGGCAAAACCCATACGATACACGACATTATCGAGTCGGCTTTCGAGTAATTTTAACAAATTCTCGCCCGTAGAACCTTTTAAACGACTGGCTTTCACATAACAAATGTGAAATTGTCGCTCTAACACTCCATATAAACGACGCAGTTTTTGCTTTTCCCGTAACTGGGTGCCATAATCCGAGAGCCGTTGCCGTTTATCTCCATGTTGGCCCGGCAATTTTTCTAATTTACATTTGTCAGATAAACTACGTGCGCGACTCTTCAAAAACAAGTCAACGCCTTCTCGACGACTTAATTTACATTTGGGGCCAAGATATTTTGCCATGTTTGCTCCTGTCTATTTTGGTCAACCGTACCTGTTGAATTGATTTGACCAACTCTCTTGAAGTCGGTCAAGCTGCTCCTTCTTCCTTACTTCGCTTCCCATTGGTGGCCGGTACTAAACTCGGCGTTTTTTGGGCGGACGACAACCATTGTGGGGAATCGGAGTCACATCGGTGATGCTGGTGATTTTAAAGCCGTGGATATTCAAGGAACGCACGGCCGATTCTCGCCCGGGGCCTGGTCCCTTAATGCGAACTTCCAAGGTTTTTACGCCATATTCTTTTACCATACCACTGACTTTTTCGGCGGCTACTTGGGCGGCAAACGGGGTGCTTTTACGGGAGCCGCGAAATCCACTGCCGCCTGCGGTGGCCCAGCCTAAGGTATTTCCTTGGCGGTCAGTAATCGTAATGATGGTATTATTAAAAGAGGCATGAATGTAAGCAATGCCGTCCGTGACGATCTTTTTAACTTTCTTACGAGCACGTTGTGCTGCGGTTACTGCTGGTTTTGTCATAATTCGGATGCCAGTGAGTGTGTGTAATACTGAAACTGGATGCTTAGAAGGAGAAGTTGATAATGGAGATACCGACCGTAAATTCAAACACTCGGTTTCCCGGTGTGGTGTCTTCACCCGCAATCCTCATCATTACCAGGATGGCCGCGGTTTTACTTTCCTCCTGCCTTCACCTTCTTCCTCTACAGGTTATGTTCGTTCAGTTCTCAAATCCAATTTTAAGTTCATTTCATTAGGGACCTCCAATAAATAGACTGTCCATTTAATCAGATTGTCCATTTAACCCCTGGTGGTTGCCCAACGGGTAAGGGCAACCACCAGGGATTGCCCCTAGCAAAATGGACAATCTATTTATTGGTGGTCCCTTAGATGATTGACTTATGTTGATTTATGAGTACGTACTGCCGCTTTCCGTGGCCCTTTACGGGTCCGGGCGTTGGTGCGGGTGCGTTGACCGCGAACGGGGAGGCCGCGACGATGACGCAGACCCCGGTAGCTGCCTAAATCAATTAAGCGTTTAATGCTCATAGCAACTTCACGACGCAAATCGCCTTCGACAATGTATTTGGCTATTTCGGTGCGTAAAATGTCTAATTGTTCTTCTGATAAATCCTTAACTTTAGTGCTTGGCACCACTTTCGTACTGTCACAAATTTGTCGTGCTCTGGTGGGACCAATACCATAAATGGAAGTTAAGGCGATCACAATATGTTTTTTTTCTGGAATATTTATACCAGCAATACGGGCCATGTTATGTTATCTCCAGTCCTCTTATCCTTGCCGTTGCTTATGTTTAGCAATAGAACAAATGACGCGGACCTGTCCTTTGCGGCGAATGATTTTACAGTTTCGACAAATTCTTTTGACTGAGGCTCTTACTTTCATATTCAGTTATACTCTCAAGACTTTCCAAATCGGCGTGATTTGAAAAATCCAATTTTAAAAAGATTTTCCAAATCATCGAGATTTGGAAAATCTAAACTTTTTAACGTAATAAGGTACCTCTTCCGGTGCCTTTCAGATTAGCCTTCTTCATCAAACCTTCATATTGATGAGACATTAAATGCGCTTGCACCTGCGCCATAAAATCCATGGTGACTACTACAATAATCAACAATGACGTGCCACCAAAGTAGAAGGGGATATTCCATTCTAAGGTAAGAAACTCCGGTAATAAGCAGACCGAGGTGACATAAATAGCTCCCGCTAGAGTCAAACGAGACATGACTTTATCAATATATTCAGCGGTCTGTTTACCCGGTCTCACCCCTGGAATAAAGGCACCTGACTTCTTTAAATTCTCCGCGGTTTCTTTAGGATTAAAGACCAACGCAGTATAAAAGAAGCAAAAGAACACTATGGCCATGGCATAAAATGTTACATAAATCGGCTGGCCTGGGGATAAAGTTTGTGAGATATCCTTGAGCCATCCCATTCCTTCACTACTGCCAAACCAACTTCCCAAGGTTGCTGGAAATAAAATAATACTAGAAGCAAAGATGGGAGGAATCACCCCAGGCATATTCAATTTCAGCGGTAAATGGCTACTTTGTCCAGCATATAATCGATTGCCTACCTGTCGTTTCGCATAATTTACCGTGAGACGACGTTGACCACGTTCGACAAATACGACAAAAGCCGTCACTGCCAACACGATAGCAAACACCACTAGCACGGTCAGCACATGTAGTTGTCCAGTCCGCGCCATTTCTAAGGTTCCACCAATAGCCGACGGTAATCCTGCCACAATCCCGGCAAAAATAATCATGGAGATGCCGTTACCAATACCGCGTTCAGTGACTTGTTCTCCTAACCACATCAGAAACAGGGTGCCAGCAACTAAAGTGACTGCCGCCGTGATCCGAAAAGTTATTCCCGGCGCCATCACTACACCTTGTCCTTCTAAGGCGATGGCCACGCCAATGGATTGAAAAGTCGCTAACACGACTGTAAAATAACGAGTATATTGAGTGATTTTCCGCTGTCCCGTGGCTCCCTCTTTCTTCAATTGCTCTAAGCTCGGTGAAACCACGGTAAGCATTTGGATAATAATCGATGCCGAAATATAGGGCATAATACCAATGGCAAAAACGGAAAAGCGTTTAAGCGCACCTCCGGAAAACATGTTAAACATGTCCAAAATAGTGCCACTCTGTTGCTCGAACATCCTCGCTAACGCTTCTGCGTTAATTCCTGGCACCGGAATAAAACTACCGATGCGAAATACGATGATCGCTCCCAGTAAAAATAGCAGTCGTTGTTTTAACTCGGTTAAACCTCCCAGTTTACTCAACCGGTCTGCTACTGAAAGCGTGTTCATAGCCATAAATCCTCCTAGCAGTTAACCAACTAAAAGTTGATTACTCCAATTCCAGTTTGTTGCTTACAACTAGCGAAATCGCACGAAATCGCAAACTTTATGGATTGGTAAAGTGCGATTTTATTCGCTTTCAATAATATTACCACCGGCGGCTTGAATTGCAGCCCGAGCCCCTTTAGTAACCGTGATTTGCAATAGATTACGTGGTGTACCCAACGCCTTCACCGTCACGGCTTTGGTTAACTGACCTGAAGCAATGATTCGTGCATATTTACAAAGTTGAGGCACCAGGTTAGCCACTTTAAGCGCGGCCAAGTCTATGTGTTCAAGCGACAATGAATTTAATTCACGCAAACATACTTCTGCCGTTACTCGCGCTTTAGCGGATCTAAAACCTACCTTGGGTAAACGCCGCTGCATCGGCATTTGACCGCCTTCAAATCCAACTTTATGATAGCCGCCGGCACGCGCCCGTTGACCTTTATGGCCACGACCACAAGTTTTACCCAATCCACTACCCATGCCACGACCCACTCGTTTAGGTGCCGATTTGGCACCGTCGGCCGGTTTTAAAGTATTTAGACGCATGGCGATGACACCTCCTCTACTTTCAATAGATAGATTACTTTATTAATCATGCCACGAATGGCGGGCGTATCTTCTACTTCTACCGTATCGTAGGTATGTCGTAAACCTAACCCTGCAATACAGGCTTTATGCTTTGGCAAACAGGCATGAGTGCTGTGAATTTGGGTCAGTTTTAGCTGTTTCTTCATAATATGCTAACCTGTTGTAATCTCTTCTATCGTTTTCCCACGTTTGGCCGCGATGTCTTCGGGTGAGGAAACCCGCTTTAGACCCTGCATCATTGCCCGTACCACATTAATGGGGTTAGAGGGGCCTATGACTTTGGCTAACACGTTACGTACTCCTAGTGCCTCAAATACTGCACGCATCGCTCCACCGGCAATAATACCAGTACCCTCGGCCGCAGGTTGCATATAAACTTTTGCCGCACCGTGTTGCGCGGTAATGGCATAATGTAAGGTCGTACCTTTCAATGGCACGGTTAACATATTTTTTCGTGCTTTCTCCATAGCTTTTTGAATTGCCAGTGGTACTTCACGAGCTTTACCATAACCAAATCCGATTCGACCTTTCCCATCACCAACCACCGTTAGGGCGGTAAAACTGAAAATACGTCCGCCTTTGACCACTTTAGCCACGCGATTAACGGCGACTAATTTTTCTAACAACTCGTCGTTTCGAGTGTTTTGAATATCATAGTTGACCATACTGTTTTCCCTTTAGAAAATTAATCCATGCTCACGCGCTGCGTCGGCCAGTGCTTTGATGCGACCATGATATTTAAAGCCGGAGCGATCAAAAGCGACCTTGCTAATGCTTAAAGTTTTGGCACGTTGAGCAATCAAGCGGCCTACTACCGTGGCCGCTTTTACATTGCCACCATAGTTAATTTCTTGTTTAAATTCATGGTCTAGGCTGGAAGCTACCGCCAACACTTCGGAGCCAGTGGGTGCAATCAGTTGGGCATAAATATGACGAGGGGTTTTATGTACGCATAGACGTGTGTACCCTAGTCTTTTGATATTGATACGAGAGCGACGAGCGCGGCGTAAACGGGTAACTTTTTTTTCCATCTTAACCCTCTTGCTACTTACAATTTACAATTTCACTTAACTCAACCCCTCTTTAAACCAGGAGGGGAGAAAGAGAGGTGATTACTCCCCGCCTTACCAAGGAGGGGTTGGTTACGAATACTATTTTTTCTTAGCTTCTTTTAAGATAATGGTTTCACCAGTATATCTAACACCTTTTCCCCTATAAGGTTCCGGCGGACGATAGGCACGAATATTGGCGGCCACTTGACCCACTTGTTGTCTATCTAAACCTTTAATCAAAATTTCGGTTTGAATAGGCGTTTCGATGGTGACTCCCTCTGGAATGGGATAGCTTACTGGATGAGAAAACCCCAAGGTAAGATTAAGTGCTTTACCTTGAACTTGAGCTTTATATCCTACTCCCACCAAACTTAGTTTTTTCTCGAATCCTTCGGTCACTCCTTTAACCATATTATTCACCAAAGCACGAGTGGTGCCGGCTAAAGCATTAGCAAAAGCAGTTTGGTGTCGTGGCGTAAAGGTCAACGCATTATCAACCATCTTGATTTCTACTGGCTCCCCAACCGTCCATTTCAGACTTCCTTTTTTGCCTTTAATGGTCAATTCTTGTCCCTGCATCGTCACTTCCACCCCTTTCGAGATAGTGACAGGCATTTTTGCAACTCTTGACATAGTTGTTATTCCAACTTTAAGGTTATTAGGCTTGGTGCATCCTTTGCACCACTATTTTTTACTATACCATCACTGGCCACTGGATTATCAACACACGGTACCAATGACTTCACCACCGTAGCCATTATGACGTGCTTTACGGTCAGTCATGAGTCCTTTTGAAGTGGACACGATAGCTATCCCTAAGCCGCCCTGGATTTTTGGCAATTTATCTTGCGAGCGGTAAATTCGCAAACCAGGTTTGCTGACTCGATGGATCTCAGTAATAACAGGTTTACCTTGATAATATTTCAAAGTAATAGTCAACACTGGTTTGACTCCTTCGGCGACACTATATTCGCCAATATAGCCTTCTTCTAATAACAACTGAGCAATGGCTCTTTTCTGTTTGGAAGAAGGCATCTCAACGCGCTGTTTGCGGGCTGCTTGTCCATTGCGTACTCGCGTCAACAGGTCCGCAATTGGGTCTGACATGCTCATTTAGGTATTCTCTTTCAAAATCT
>DZAL01000019.1:0-42671 GCA_022729575.1 Thiomargarita sp. | reverse complement strand
AAGTTCAAAGTTCAGATTTGACAACTTTTTTAAAGTTGTCAAATCTAAGTTCAAAGTTCAGATTTGACAACTTTTTTAAAGTTGTCAAATCTAAGTTCAAATCTAAACTACCAACTGGATTTCACTAAGCCGGGAATATATCCTAGCATTGCGGACTCTCGTAATTTATTACGAGCTAATCCAAATTTGCGATAATAGCCACGGGAACGACCGGTGATTTGACATCGATTACGCAACCGACACGGACTAGAATCGCGGGGCAACTTTTGTAAGTGGATTCTCGCTACTTCACGTTCCTCTTCAGTCAGTTTCAGGTCCGAAATAACTTTCTTCAACTCTACCCGCTTGGTGGCATATTTTTTGACTATCCCTTGCCGTTTAGCTTCCTTATTTTTCATACATAACCGTGACATTGCTACTTTCCTCTGTTTCTAGTTTCTGAACGGAAAGCTAAAAGCACTTAGTAAAGCACGCGCCTCTTCGTCAGTGCTGGCCGTCGTGGTGATGGTAATATCCATTCCGCGAATGACATCTATCTTGTCATAATCAATTTCTGGAAAGATAATTTGCTCACGCACGCCTAAGCTATAATTGCCGCGTCCATCAAAAGCTTTGCCGCTCAGGCCACGAAAATCTCGAATTCGCGGAATCGCTACACCAATCAAACGGTCTAAAAATTCATACATGCGTTTTTGCCGCAAAGTCACTTTACAACCGATTGGCCAATCCGCACGAATTTTGAAATTGGCTATCGACTTACGCGCCAAAGTCACTACCGGTTTTTGACCCGCAATTGCCGTCATATCGGCCACCGCCCGTTCAATAATCTTCTTATCACCAACGGCTTCTCCCAGACCCATATTTAAGGTGATCTTGTCAATTTTTGGTACCTGCATAATACTTTGGTAACCAAACCGTTGCTTCAATTGCGGTGCTACGGTATCTTTATAGTAGGAATATAATCTTGCCATAACTGTTTTTCATTATTGACTATTGACTATCATCAAACGTCAATAACCTCCCCGTTAGACTTGAAGTAACGCACTTTAGTGCCGTCTTCGAGAAATTTAAAGCCTACTCTATCGGCTTTGTTAATAGAGGAATTATAGGCTGCTAAGTTAGAAATGTGAATAGACATTTCTTTGTCAACAATCCCTCCTGGTTTGTTGTATAAAGGATTACCTCGTGTGTGACGCTTGACCAGGTTAACATTTTCCACCCAAACCCGGTCATTATTGCCGACACGAATCACTTTGCCCCGCTTATTTTTGTCTTTGCCAGTGATGACGATAACCTCATCACCTTTTTTGATTTTTTGCATAGTCTCAATTTAGTCATAAATAGGTGCGGCCGCGGTCGATAAATCCTTCCCGAAACCGTTATAGCACCTCTGGTGCCAACGAGATTATCTTCATGTGCGCCGCTCTTAATTCGCGAGTCACAGGTCCAAAGATACGGGTCCCCACCGGCTGCTTTTGATTGTTCAGTAAGACGGCCGCATTGCTGTCAAAGCGAATCACTGAACCATCTTGCCGTCTAACCCCTTTGCGGGTTCTAACCACCACTGCGTTATGAACCTCGCCTTTTTTTACTTTAGCACGAGGAATTGCTTCTTTAATACTGACTTTGATAATGTCACCCACTCCCGCATAGCGGCGACGTGACCCACCTAAGACCTTGATACACATCACCCGCCGCGCACCGCTATTGTCGGCTGCCTCCAGCATTGTTCGCACTTGTATCATTCGGTTTACACTCCTAACGTGAAAGTTAACCTTTCACCAAATAATGACCAGTAATAACATATTGTCGTCGAGAATGCAAGACTCTGTTTCCAGTTATCCTCGCTAAACTATCCATACCCTACCAGAGAGCGCAATAATAATCATTCTGATAGAGCTCTAACGTTCCAGCACTAAGCCTAGAAAGCGTTTTACGCTTCTTGTGCGCGACTGACAATCTTATGCAAACGCCAAGCTTTGGTTTTAGACAGTGGACGACATTCTTCAATCATCACCAAATCGCCCTCTTTACCAGAATTTTCTTCATCGTGAGCATGGAGTTTAGTCGAACGTTTAATATATTTTCCGTATTTAAGATGCTTGACAGTTCGCTCGATCAGCACCGTTATAGTTTTATTCATTTTACTACTAATGACGCGCCCAGTGAGAGTTCGCTTAACCTCACTAGGTGGCGAAAGTTGCTGTGTACTCATCATACCGCCTTTGCCTTCTCATTTAATACCGTCTTAACACGAGCAATGTCACGTTTAATCAATTTCAATTGACTATGTTGCTTCAACTGTTCACTGGCACGTTGCATCCGTAAATTAAAATGTTGACGTAACAAATCCAACAATTCTTGCTTTAGTTCAGCCATGCTCCGTTGTCGTAATTCGCGTGCTTTCATTGTATCACCATCCGTGCAACAACCGTGGTCGGTACTGATAACTTAGCGGCAGCTAACCGGAAAGCCTGGCGGGCTTCTTGCTCGCTGACTCCATCCACTTCATATAGCATTCGTCCTGGCTGTACCAAAGCTACCCAGTACTCAACATTACCTTTACCTTTCCCCATACGTACCTCTAACGGCTTCTTACTGATGGGTTTGTCTGGAAAAATTCGAATCCAAATTTTTCCTCCTCGTTTAAGGGAACGACTGATAGTGCGACGGGCTGCCTCTATCTGTCGGGCCGTTAACCGGCCGCGGTCAGTAGCTTTGAGTCCATAAGTTCCAAAGCTTACTTTGTTGCCACGATGAGCACAGCCACGATTTTTACCTTTCTGTTGCTTTTTAAACCTAGTTCGTTTGGGTTGTAACATGGCAATTCTCCATTACTCTATCCTGGTCCTGACGCTGTTTGGCATAAAAACCGGCGTATTTTCATTTTTCCTTGGCGACCACAGTTTCTGACAACATGGGCTTTCCTAGTATCTCACCTTTGAAAATCCATACCTTCACCCCAATCATCCCATAAGTGGTTCGGGCTTCTGCCAGTCCATAATCTATATTGGCGCGTAGAGTATGCAAAGGTACTCGCCCTTCGCGATACCATTCCATCCGGGCTATTTCTGCGCCATTGAGTCGTCCACTGACATTAATTCTGATTCCTTGTGCCCCCAGCCGCATGGCATTACTCACGGCTCGTTTCATGGCCCGCCGAAACATGATGCGCCGTTCTAGTTGTTGCGCGACACTGACGGCAACTAAATAGGCATCCAGTTCAGGTTTGCGTATTTCCTCTACATTAATATGCACTGGTACGCCCATCATCTCTGACACTTCCTTGCGTAGCGCATCAATATCTTCCCCTTTTTTGCCAATGACGATGCCAGGCCGTGCGGTGTAAATAACTATTTTAGCATTCCGTGCAGGTCTCTCTATTCGAACTTCACTCACTGAGGCTTGGGCTAGTTTCTTCTTGATATAAGCCCGTACCTTTAAATCATTGTTTAAGTATATTGGAAAATCTTTACTGCTGGCATACCATTTGGATTGCCAGTCTTTAACAATTCCTAAGCGCAGCCCAATCGGGTGTGTTTTCTGTCCCATATTCGTTTTAACTCCATTACTAACGGTCTGCCACTGTGATGGTAATATGACTGGTTCGCTTGCATATTCTATTTCCACGTCCCTTGGCACGGGCGTGCATCCGTTTCATGGTGGGACCTTCATCCACCATAATGCGGGCTATCTTCAATTCATCAATATCAGCACCCTCATTATGTTCGGCATTGGCTAAGGCGGATTCCAGAGTTTTCTTGATTAACCCGGCCGCTTTTTTGGGGCTAAATGCCAAAATATTTAAAGCGCGGTCCACGGCGAGTCCTCGAATCTGGTCTGCCACCAGACGACACTTTTGTGCCGATATATGTGCATATTTATATACACTAGATACTTCCATATCTTTACCCTATTACGCTTGGTTATTTCTTCCCAGAGGAGGCAGCCGCTTTTTTATCCCCTGAATGGCCACGGAAGGTACGAGTTATCGCAAATTCACCGAGTTTGTGTCCAACCAGGTTTTCAGTAACAAAGACGGGTATATGTTGTTTGCCGTTATGCACTGCGATAGTTAATCCTACCATGTCAGGTATTATCATCGAGCGACGTGACCAAGTTTTAATTGGTCGTTTGCTACTCGTTGCAACTGCATCCTCCACTTTTTTCAATAGATGAAGGTCAACAAAAGGCCCTTTTTTAATTGAACGTGGCATAGTTTTTAGTGACCGTTATTGGTTTAACATGTTAAGCAATTGACATTGGAGTCTAAAATCCGGATTAAAATCCGACGTAGGTTAACTCGACTCCAGGAGTTCTTTGCCGTGGATTCTCGCCACGAAATCCACCCACGACTGGCGGTGGAAATGAGGTGCGTTACGGCGCAAACCGACGCGCCTAACACACCCTACGCTTTATCTATGAGTCACTATCATATTGTGAGGTGCGTTACGGCGCAAACCGACACGCCTAACACACCCTACGCTTTATCTATGAGTCACTATCATATTGTTAGTGCGCTTATTGTGGCGAGTCTTGGCTCCCTTGGTAGGAAAGCCCCAAGGAGTAACGGGATGACGACCTCCCGAAGTCCGTCCTTCACCACCACCATGTGGATGGTCCACTGGGTTCATCGCCACTCCTCGCACGGTCGGACGAGTGCCGCGCCAGCGACTGGCTCCGGCTTTACCTAACGAGATTAGGTTATGTTCAGTGTTGCCGACCTCTCCAATGGTGGCCCGGCATTCACTTAAGATTTTTCGCATTTCGCCGGAGCGTAGTCGCACCGTGACATATTGGCCTTCGCGGGCGACCAACTGTACCGAGGTCCCAGCACTGCGAGCCAATTGTGCGCCTTTACCAGGTTTCAATTCCACACCATGGACTAGACTACCCACCGGTACGTTACGAAGAGGCAAACAGTTGCCTAACTTAATTGAGGCTTGACTACCTGACATCACGGCATCACCGGCATGAATCCCCTTGGGGGCAATAATATACCGTCGTTCGCCATCGGCATAAAGAATTAAGGCGATATTTGCACTGCGATTGGGGTCATATTCAATCCGTTCCACTTTGCCAGAGATGCCATCCTTATTGCGTTTAAAATCGATAACCCGATAGTGTTGCTTATGTCCCCCCCCTTGGTGCCTGGTCGTGATTCGTCCACAATTGTTCCGTCCACCTTTCTTCTTTTGCTGTTCCAACAGCGGCTCGTATGCTTCCCCCTTGTATAATTCTGGGGTACTCACTTTAATCACAAACCGCCGGGCGGGAGAGGTAGGTTTTGCTTTAATTAATGCCATAGCTTGTTACCTAAAAAGATTTAAAAGATTTGACAACTTTTTGAAAGTTGTCAAATCTAAATTCAAATCTAAATTTTAAAAGATTTGACAACTTTTTGAAAGTTGTCAAATCTAAATTTAAATCTAAATTAATACGAAAAGATTTGACCACTGGTTGAAAGTTGTCAAACCTACGTTATTGACCACCAAAAATAATATCGTAGCCTTCCTCTAATCCCACGTAGGCTTTTTTCACATTGGCGCGTTTTCCCATCACACGACCAAACCGTTTAGTTTTGCCTTTCAACCGGACTGTCTGGACACTTTTAACCTTGACCTTAAATAAATATTCTACGGCTTGCTTGATTTCTGGCTTAGTCGCCTCTGGCAAGACTTTGAAGATAAATTGACGGTGTCGGTCAGCTACGGTAGTAGATTTTTCTGAAACGATAGGCGCAATTACGATTTTTAACCAACGTTCTATATTCATGCCCATCTCTCCTCAATCTGTTTAACCGCCGAGACGGTCATTAATACTTTGTCAGCACCGACTAAGTCTATCAAATTTAGATTATTAACCTCGGCCACTTGTACTTTATACAGGTTGCGGGCGGCTAATTGCAAATGATGGTCTATCTGGTCGGTGACAATCAGCACTTGTTCCAAATTAAAGGATTTCAGTTTTTCTACTAACTGGCGAGTTTTCGGGGTCGCTACAGCAAATTGCTCTACCACGATTAAACGCTGTTGTCTTATCAATTCTGATAAGGTTGAACGTAACGCGCCCTGATACATTTTTTTATTCAACTTTTGAGAGTAGTCAGATGGCACGGCGGCGAAAATCTTTCCACCGGTGCGCCATAACGGGCTCCGAATCGTCCCGGCTCGAGCACGGCCGGTGCCTTTTTGCCGCCAGGGTTTAGTGCCTCCCCCTCTAACTTGGGCCCGAGTTTTTTGGGCATGAGTCCCCGCCCGCACCTTGGCCAAATAAGCCACCACGGCTTGGTGGATTAAGGCTTCGTTGAAAGGTTTAGCAAATACCGTGTCAGCGACGGCAATGACTCCAGCACTGTGTTGACCCGTCTCTGTTTGTAAAGTCAGTTCCATATCTCATATCATCATCTAGGTTACTTTGATACTTTCACCGCGGGACGCACAATCACATCACTTCCCGGCGCACCTGGAATAGCACCTTTGATTAATAACAAATTGCGAGGAGCGTCGATGCCAGCGACCTCCAAAGTTTGGATCGTCCGTTGTACATTTCCCAGATGTCCTGCCATCCGTTTGCCTTTAAAGACACGTCCTGGACTTTGATTTTGTCCAATCGAGCCGGGGGCACGATGTGACAATGAATTACCATGGGTAGCATCTTGACTACTAAAACCATATCGTTTAATAACACCAGCAAAGCCTCGCCCTCTGGTAACCCCGGTGACATCTATTTTTTGACCGATGGCAAAAATATCTAATTTGATTTCTTGACCAACTTGTACTTGTTTAGCTTCTTCTTCCGATAACCGAAATTCCCATAATCCGCGTCCGGCTTCCACCCCAGCTTTGGCCAGATGACCGGCCATGGGTTTATTCACACGACTGACGCGACGAGTGCCACAAGTCACTTGAATACCTAAATAGCCATCTTTTTCTAACGTTTTGACTTGTGAAATCTTATTAGGCGTGACTTCTACCACGCTGACTGGAATCGACACCCCGTCATTTGTAAAAATTTGGGTCATTCCACACTTACGAGCGACCACACCTATTGTCATTGACTTTCCCCTGAATGAGATTTGACCACACCGCCAGACCAGGAGTACCAAGCGGAGCTTGGTACTGCTGTCGGCGTTTGGCGATTTCATAATTCTTCTAGTTCAATATTCTTCTAGTTCAATCTAATTTGTACATCTACTCCTGCGGCTAAATCTAATTTCATCAGAGAGTCCACGGTCTTATCGGTCGGATCAATGATGTCCAACAGGCGTTTATGAGTACGAATTTCATATTGGTCTCTAGCGTCTTTATTTACATGCGGCGAAATCAACACTGTAAATTTTTCTTTTTTAGTAGGTAACGGTATTGGCCCTCGCACCTGGGCGCCAGTACGTCTGGCAGTTTCTACAATTTCACGCGCTGATTGGTCAATCAAGCGATGGTCAAATGATTTTAGACGAATACGTATTCTCTGACTAGCCATATAATATTGTTGTTTTTGACTGATTGATTTTTCATTGTTGGAATGTCTTTAGGCACCGTAATCACTAACTCATCTTACGCACCACCACCCCTAGCCCCTCCTTGGTAAGCTACTCTATGCACATAAGTTTGTAACCTGTTGAAATTAAATGTAATTACAAAACGAGGCCAAAAATTATTTCTTTGGTTTATCAATGGCTTAACTGATTTACCATGAACTTGTGTGCATAGAGTAGCCTTGGTAAGGCGGGGAATAGCCCCTGCGATGCCGGTAGTGCTTACTCCCCTCCTTACCAAGGAGGGGTTGGGGGTGGTTGAATTAACCGTGCGTAAGGTGAGTCACTAAGGTTTCCTAAACCTTCCAGGATTTAGGAAACCTCGTTAATCGCTAACCTTGATTCTTCTTAATCACCGCCTCCGCAATGCTGGCTGGTGCCTCTTGATACTTAGCAAACTGCATAGTATAACTAGCTCGTCCTTGGGTTAAAGAGCGTAAATCGGTAGCATAACCAAACATCTCTCCTAGAGGCACTTCAGCGCGAATCGTTTTGCCCGTAGGAATCGTATCCATACCTTGTAAAATCCCACGTCGACGATTCAAATCGCCCATCACATCTCCCATATAATCTTCGGGTGTGACGGCCTCCACTGACATAATCGGCTCTAGCAAAATGGCACCGGCCTTTTTCGCGCCCTCTTTGAAGCCCATTGAACCGGCAATTTTAAATGCCATTTCATTGGAATCCACCTCGTGATAGGAGCCGTCAAACAGCGTCACTCGTACATCAACCACGGGATATCCGGCAATGACTCCATTTTGCATCTGCTCTTGAATGCCTTTTCCCACTGCTGGGATGTATTCTTTAGGAATAACACCACCTACAATTTGGTTAACAAATTCATAACCGGTGCCTGGGGGCAGGGGTTCCAACTTCAACCACACATGACCATATTGCCCACGTCCACCAGATTGACGAATATATTTACCTTCTTGTTCCACAGTTTTGCGGATAGTTTCACGGTAAGCTACTTGTGGTGCGCCGACATTGGCTTCGACGTTAAATTCACGCTTCATCCGATCCACAATAATCTCTAGGTGCAGCTCTCCCATACCGGAAATAATGGTCTGATTAGTTTCTTCATCAGTCCTTACTCGGAATGAAGGGTCTTCATGGGACAACTTGGATAAAGCTACCGACATTTTGTCCAAATCAGCTTTGGTTTTGGGTTCCACGGCCACGGAAATTACCGGCTCGGGAAATTCTATTTTTTCCAGGGTGATGATATTATTTCTATCGCATAAGGTATCACCCGTAGTGACATCTTTTAATCCTACCGCCGCCGCAATATCTCCTGCATGGACTTCCTTGATTTCTTCACGAGTATTGGCGTGCATTTGTAGGATTCGTCCTAACCGCTCGCGATTATCTTTAAGCGGATTAAAGACGGTATCACCGGATTTCAAGGTGCCTGAATAGACACGAAAATAAGTTAGCGTACCCACAAAAGGGTCCGTTGCCACCTTAAACGCTAAAGCCGCAAAAGGCTCATTATCATCGGCATGACGAAATGCTTCGGTTTGATTTTTATCATCTAACACGCCACGGATAGGTGGAATATCTAAAGGTGACGGTAAGTATTCGACCACGGCATCCAAAACTGCTTGCACCCCTTTATTTTTAAAAGCCGAGCCACAGAGGGTGAGAACAATTTCATTGGCCAGGGCCCGCGAGCGTAAACCTTGGCGAATTTCAGCTATGGTCAATTCTTCCCCCACTAAATACTTGTCCATTAACTGGTCGTTGGCTTCAGCGGCGGCTTCTACCAATTTAGCTCGCCACTCGTCACAGATGCTTTTCAAGTGGGGAGGAATCTCACATTCTTCAAAACTCATTCCCTGAGTCGCCTCATTCCAATGAATCGCTTTCATCTTAACGAGGTCGACAACTCCCTCAAATTTCTCTTCGGCGCCCATGGGAACTTGTAAGGGAATAGGATTGCCTCCTAAGCGGGTCTTAATTTGTTCCACTACGCGGAAAAAATCGGCACCGGCACGGTCCATTTTATTAACAAAAGCTAACCGTGGTACACCATATTTAGTCGCCTGCCGCCAGACCGTTTCTGATTGTGGTTCTACTCCACCGACCGCACAAAAGACTGCTACGGCACCATCGAGCACCCGCAACGATCTTTCCACTTCAATCGTGAAATCAACGTGACCAGGGGTGTCAATAATATTAATCCGATGCTCTGGAAATTGTTGCGCCATCCCCTTCCAGAAACAAGTGGTAGCCGCCGAGGTAATAGTGATGCCGCGCTCCCGCTCTTGGACCATCCAATCCATCTGCGTGGTGCCGTCATGTACCTCTCCCAGTTTATGCGAAACGCCCGTATAAAACAAAACTCGTTCTGTGGTTGTCGTTTTGCCCGCATCAATATGCGCCATAATACCAATATTGCGATAGCGCTCAATGGGTGTCTTTCGTGCCATATAATTTTGTTCAGTTATCAGTTAATCAGTTTTTTGACTTAAATCTATAAAATGGTTGTCAGTTACCAGTTATCCGTTACCATTGCTCTTTTATCGATAACTGTCTGACTGAGAATAACTGATAACAGACTGCTTAATTTATTACCACCGGAAATGTGAAAAAGCTTTGTTGGCTTCGGCCATACGATGTACATCTTCACGCTTTTTCATTGCCGTTCCCTTATTTTCTATGGCATCTAACATCTCACCGGCAAGACGTAATCCCATGGATTTTTCACCACGCTTCCGGGCGGCATCGGTTAACCAGCGCATTGCTAGGGCGGTCCGCCGACTGGCCCGTACTTCTACGGGAACTTGATAGTTTGAACCACCCACGCGCCGCGATTTTACTTCCACCACGGGTCGTAAATTCTCTAGGGCTTTATTAAAAACCTCCAGAGGGTCGCCTTTAATTTTTTCTGCTACTCGGTCTAAAGCACCATAGACAATACGTTCGGCCACGGCTTTTTTGCCACTTTTCATGACTACATTAATGAATTTAGCTACCGTTTCGTCCACAAATTTGGGATCAGGTAGGATCACACGTTTAGGAACATTCCCTCTTCTTGGCATGTTAATTTAGTTCCCACATTTTAATTAAATTATTTTGTATGTTAAGACTTGGGTCGTTTTGCGCCATACTTAGAACGGCCTTGCCGTCTCGCGTTAACGCCTGAAGTATCTAAGCACCCGCGTATCGTATGATAACGCACCCCTGGTAAATCTTTAACCCGTCCCCCACGAATCAGTACCACGGAGTGTTCTTGTAAGTTATGTCCCTCTCCGCCAATGTAGGTAGTTACTTCCATGCTGTTCGTTAGTCGTACACGCGCCACTTTACGCATTGCCGAATTTGGCTTTTTCGGAGTAGTCGTATAAACCCTCATACATACTCCGCGCTTTTGTGGACATCCCTCCAATGCAGGCACATTACTTTTCGAGACAGGTGCTTTGCGTGGATGACGTACTAACTGATTTACTGTTGCCATATTTTTCCAATATACCACTGAAAATTGAAAATAAAATACCGTTTCTCATCAAGAAAATCAAGGTTACTTCGGCTGAGGTTTATCAGTCGGTTCCGGCTTCTTTCTGAAAAACGCGAGAGTATAAATATATAATATCTATTTGTCAATAGGGTAGAAGGTAAAAACAAAAAAATAATTATAATATATGGTTTTATAAACATTATAATTCATCATAATATATATATTTATTTTGTTAAAAGTTTCATCTTTAAAAATTTAGAAAATCTGAAATAATCGCATTGGCCATCGTAATAACTTGCTCAAAGCTACGCTTTGTACTCATGGGTCGAGTTAGTTTCGATTACTTCAATAGACAGTATAATAGTTTGGTATAATATTACCAGTGTTGTTGTCAAAAATTAAAAATATAATTTGTTGTGTTTTATATATCCTGCTTTCTACCGTGTGATTTAGCTTTCTATTCTACATGGTAAGTTTCTTCAATACCAATAAAATAATGTCCATTACATCTCAAAAAGAACATCGCGGTGAAGTATTAGTGGCAGTTATGAACAATCACGATGATTTCACCATAGCCACTGATCAACACTGGTATCGCATCCCGGTGGATAGCGTGGATAAGTTTTTAAAAAAACGTTGGCCGCCGCAATGGTTAGCTTTTTATCAAACTAAAATTTTTGGTCATCAAGCCTACACCGTGTATTATTATGCTAAAATTAATAAAATTCAACAAGTTACTCGTTTAAAACTATTTCCCCATCTGCCTAAAGATGCCAAAGCCAATAAATGTTATTATCAAATCCTCCTTGATCCACTACAACATTTACCTAAACCGATTATAAGTCGGCGGTGGCGAAGAATTGTTTTTATTCCCACGACTTGGGAAAAATTCAATAATGCAGTAGAAATTAATGACCTCTATGATGAAAGTCCCCTTGAAGACCGTCTCTGGGCCGAATTGAAACGTCTGCAAATTCCAGCCGAGCGACAGGAGTTCATCCAATGTCCAGCGGCTAATTACTTTTTAGATTTTGCGGTTTATTGTATTAAAAATAAAATCGACATCGAAACCGATGGTGACACTTGGCACGCTAACCCAAAGCAGGCTACCAAAGATAATATTAGAGACAATGCGCTGGAAATGACCGGGTGGAAAGTGCTTCGTTTTTCCACTGGACAAATTCAAGAACATATAGCCGATTACTGTGTACCGGTAATCACGCAGACTATTAACCATTCAGGAGGAGTCACCGCAGAAGGAGAACTCGAGCCTAGAAAAATTGACCCTGAAGTTCCTGGAGAAATACAGTTAGGTTTGTTTGCGCTAAGAAATAAATCAGTTTAGATTTTTTTGAAAGTTGTCAAATCTCGAATTACCGCAGATTTGATAACTTTTTGAAAGTTGTCAAATCTCGAATTACCGCAGATTTGACAACTTTTTGAAAGTTGTCAAATCTCAAACTACCGCAGATTTTTAGCTGGCATGGATTATCAAGACCTCCATTATCTTAGAGGGACTACCACAACCCTTCGATGATTGTCAATTTTTTGCGGATGAAATAAATTCCGTTCTCCAATGTTGTCCTCTTCCTACACGCGGGGTGCCACACGGAGTCCAAAACAAGTTTGGGGACGACACACGCGGGGTGCCACACGGAGTCCAAAACAAGTTTGGGGACGACACACGCGGGTACCCAAAACGTGTTTTGGGACTCCGCATTCCATAACCATTGATTAGGTGGTGTTGCACACAAGGTTAGAATAAGTACCGAATCACCAATTTTCTGGTCTCGCCGTACTCCCATTTTTGTTTGGAAGAAGTATCGAGGGTGAGGACGATGGGGGCCGATTAGCATAAATATTTCAAGCAGTTCCAATTAAAAACTTAAGGAGGTAGCTATGCCATTAAAGAAGACCAAACCAAATCTTAACCGGTTAGACCAGGTAGTCGCTGAGAGTTTGCGTAACCAGCAACTCCGGGAGCAGGGCTATCGTGAGCAAGCACTGAAACTCTATCCTTGGATTTGTGGACGTTGTGGACGTGAGTTTGTGCTCAAAAATCTGCGTGAGCTTACTATTCATCACAAGGATCATAACCACGACCATAATCCGTCTGACGGTAGCAATTGGGAATTATTATGCCTCTACTGTCACGATAATGAACATTCACGCTATACTGAAGAGGTTCTTTATGGTAGTGGAGTGGTAGCAGGTGGTGAGCCAAAACTTTCTTCTACCCATAAACCGTTTGCCGATCTCGAAAGTTTATTGAAGAAGAAAACGTAGTTATTCATAGTAGTTGGAGTCCGGAATTTATTCCGTCTCTAAAGACGGAATAAATTCCGGACTCCAAAACCAAAACCTTCACTTAAAAATTCCTCCTCCCGTTGCATAAAAATATTGCACAAACGCCGCTAACTCTTGATTAACAATGGCCAATTGCAGACCTCGCATCAACTGCTGATAATAATAAAGATTATGATAAGTGCTTAAATGTGCGCCTAAAATTTCGCGGAATCGACTAAGATAATTCAAATAAGCTCGACTATAATTTTGACAGGTATAACAATCGCAATTAGGATCCAATGGGCCCGTGTCTTGACGATATTGACTGTTACGAATCCGGACAATGCCTTGGCTGGTAAATAAATGACCATTACGCGCATTGCGGGTGGGCATGACACAATCAAACATATCAATACCACGACAGACCGCTTCTACCAAATCGGAAGGGGTCCCTACTCCCATCAAATAATGAGGTTTCGCCGGAGGAAGAGCGGGGGCTAATACTTCTAAAATCTGCCATAAATCTGCTTTTGGCTCCCCGACTGATAATCCTCCAATAGCATATCCATCAAAATCTATATTCATTAAACCTACCAGTGAATTTAATCGTAACGACTCATATACTCCTCCTTGTATAATCCCGAATAATGCCGCCGGATTATCACCATGGGCCAGTTTCGAGCGGGCGGCCCAGCGCAATGATAACTCCATCGATTCTCGTGCTTCTTGCTCAGTTGCTGGATAAGGGGTACATTCATCAAATATCATCACGATATCTGACCCTAAAGCACGTTGCACGGCCATCGATTCTTCGGGCCCTAAAAAAATTTTGTTGCCATCGTGGGGTGAACGAAAAGTCGCACCTTGTTCACTGATTTTACGAATATCACCTAAACTAAATACTTGAAATCCCCCAGAGTCGGTTAGAATAGGCCCTGGCCAGTGCATAAAATTGTGTAAGGTGCCGTGAGCGCTGATAATAGGCACCCCAGGACGTAGCATGAGATGAAAAGTATTACTTAAAATAATTTGAGCACCAATAGCATGTAATTGCTCAGGTGTCATGGCTTTGACAGTGGCATAGGTGCCTACTGGCATAAATACCGGCGTGTCAATAATCCCGCGTGATAGGTGTAAACGTCCGCGTCGGGCCAAACCGTCGGTAGCTATAAGTTCAAACTGCATGGTTATTTAGACTAGACTTTTTTTGATAATGTAATTATATTGCACTTAAATGAGTAAACAAATTCATATTCGTATTTGTAGTTTACAATTAAGATGTTTATATTAAACTCATACGGTGGGCTGAAAAACCAGCCGCTAATTTTACTAATGATACTGATGAAATTATATCGTGTCAATTTGTGCAAGGTGTGGCTAACAGTTTTAGACGTTCAAATAATACTCTGATTGGGTTTAGACATTTAAAAAGGCTACTAACGTGATAAGCGCTTCTCATTTTCCCTTAGTAGATAAGTATAATCGAAAAGTAACTTATTTACGTATATCGGTGACTGACCGCTGTGATTTCCGCTGTATTTATTGTATGGGCGAAAATATGACTTTCTTGCCCAGAGCCCAATTACTCACTCTTGAAGAATTAGAATGGGTAGGACAAGCATTTGTAGAAATGGGCGTGACCAAAATTCGAGTTACGGGAGGAGAGCCTCTCGTGCGGAAAAATGTGTTACAATTATTTCAAGGACTTGGTAAATTAAACGGTTTAAAAGAATTGGTTATGACTACCAATGGCTCGCTGTTAGAAAAGATGGCTAAACCGTTACAGGAAGCAGGAGTGAAGCGAGTTAATATTAGTCTGGATAGTTTGCGACCCGACCGTTTTGCAAAAATTTCACGGGGAGGTGATTTAAACAAAGTTTTACGCGGGATTGAGGCCGCGCTTACCGCAGGATTTCAGCGAATTAAACTAAACGCAGTGATTATTCAACACCGTAACCATGACGAGGTAATAAACTTAGTGCAGTTTGCCATTGACCAGGGAGTGGATATTAGTTTTATTGAAGAAATGCCGTTAGGTAATTTGGAAAATCGAGACCGTAATGAAGTGTTTTATTCCAGTGACCAAATTCGGCAAGAATTAAAAACCGTCTTTACGTTAATACCATCCATGGAAACGACAGGAGGTCCTGCACGTTATTATCATCTGGCTCAGACTCAGACCCGAGTAGGATTTATTTCACCCCATAGTCACAATTTTTGTGACCACTGTAACCGGGTACGATTAACGCCGGATGGTCATTTATTGCTGTGTTTAGGCCAAGAATCCGCCATAGATTTAAAACGGGTCATTCGTTCACATCCAGGCGAAATCGCACCGCTCAAACAGGCCATCATTAAGGCGATGGAGCTTAAGCCCCAAAGCCATGAGTTTCTGGTAAATAATTCATCACCTATTTTACGTTATATGAATTTCACTGGTGGCTAATATAGATTTAACAACTTATAGATTTGACAACTGGTTGAAAGTTGTCAAATCTTTGGTTGACCGCACCAGGTCAAGGTAGTGCGTGGGACACCCCCTCTCCTCTTTACCAAGACGGGAATCGGAGAAGGTTAGCCTAACTTAAAGATTACTGCACCACGCTTCAGTTGTGTGTAAATAGTGCGTCAGAGGCACTCGACTTCAGAACGAAAAATTTAGGAACCCTAAACCTATGTCAACACAGACTACGACTCATTCGTCCTCGCCGTTAGACAATAAAACTAATTTACTGTTTGTTGCTATAGGGGGGTTTTTTGTGGCCAATGCGATTATTGCAGAATTTATTGGCGTAAAAGTTTTTTCCCTGGAAAAAACTTTTGGCTTTGAACCGCTGGCATTTCCTTTATGGGGAATGATTATTTCTTTAAATTTGACCGCCGGCGCACTTTTGTGGCCATTAGAATTTGCCATCAGTGACGTTATCAACGAGTATTTTGGTAGGCGGGGTGTCAAGATACTTACTTATATCACCATTCTATTTATCAGTTACGCTTTCTTGATGGTCATTTTGACCATGCAACTAACTCCAGTGGATTTCTGGATTATGCGACAAACTGAATACGGGCCTGTCAATATGGAAGCAGCTTTTAATACTATTTTTGGACAAGGTCTCTGGATTATTATCGGCTCACTGATCGCTTTTCTAGTTGGACAATTAATAGATGTGGCTATCTTTTATCAGGTCAAACGATATACTGGTGAAAAATATTTATGGTTAAGAGCTACCGGCTCTACTTTAGTCTCACAGTTAGTAGATAGTTTCATTGTTTTGTTGATTGCGTTTTATTTTAATCCCGCCACACAGTGGGCATTATATCAAGTGATAATCCTGGGTATGGTAAAATACACGTACAAAGTTATCATGGCTATTGCATTAACCCCCTTTATTTATTTTTTGCATAGAGTCATTGATGACTATTTAGGTAAAGAATTGGCCACTGAAATGAAAAAACAGGCCATGCAACATAAATAATTTATAGATTTGACAACTTTTCGAAAGTTGTCAAATCTTCATGCAATATAATAAATAATTATAGATTTGACAACTTTTCGAAAGTTGTCAAATCTTTTATAGCATAATAAATATTTTATGATATAATTTCATTTGAATTTAATATTAAAAATTCACCTTACGCACGGTTAACTCAACCACCCCCTACCCCTCCTTAGCAAGGAGGGGAGTGGCACTACTTGACTCGTTGGGGATATTCCCCTTAGCAAGGAGGGGTTAGTGGTGGTGGTGCGTAAGATGAGTTAGAAAGTTTTCAATTTCATCCTTAACCAACGGAGGCTAATGTGTCGAGCATCGATCTCACTACGGTGCGTCCTGCCGTACAAGCCATTGTCCATGCTTATCACGGGAAATCTACGCATCTTTTACAAATGCTCTGGCGGGTCCAAGAAAAATATAGCTATATCCCAGAATTAGCTATTGATTCCCTAGCCGGCGAATTAAATTTACCACGCGCTCAGATTGCTGGAGTAGCTGGATTTTATAGCTTCTTCCACCAACAACCGCGTGGCCAATATGATATTTTGTTCAGCGACAACATTATTGAACAAATGCAAGGTAAAGTCGAATTAATGGCCTACATGCTAAAAAAATTAGGCGTGCAATGCGGTCAGCCCCGTCCTGATGGACGAGTGACGGTGGACAACACCTCTTGTATTGGCATGAGTGACCAAGGTCCCGCCATTTTAATCAATGGCCACACCATTGCTCGCTTAACCAAATCTCGTATCGATACCATTGTCGATTTAATCAACTACCAAGTCACCCTAGCCGAATGGCCCAAAGAATTTTTTGAAGTCCATTCCAATATTCAACGTAAACATATCTTGCTAGGCGGATATTTCGAAGCTGGGAGCGCACTCCAGGTTATGTTAAAAAAAGGTGCCGACCTCTCCTTAGCCGAATTAGGACACTCGGGCCTACGTGGTTGCGGGGGCGCTGGTTTCAAAACCGAAAGTAAATGGCTCATTTGTCGTAATACTCCAGCGGATGAGCATATTGTCATCTGTAATGCCGACGAAGGCGAGCCAGGTACTTTTAAAGATCGAATCCTCATGCAACGCTATGCGGATTTAATGTTTGAAGGCATGACCCTCTGTGGCTACATTATCAACGCTAAAAAAGGATTTTTATATTTACGCGGGGAATACCGTTTTCTCCTAGAGTCACTAGAAGCAGTCCTCGACCGACGGCGCAAAGACGGTTTATTAGGGGATAATATTCTCGATACCCCTGGTTTTTCCTTTGACATCGAAATTCACTTAGGGGCCGGCGGCTATATTTGTGGTGCCGAAATCGCCCTGATTGAATCCATCGAAGGCAACCGCGGCATTCCACGACGGCGACCTCCTCCTTTCCCAGTCACTCAAGGTTATCTGGGAAAACCCACCGTGGTTAATAACGTGGAAACCTTTGCTCTCGCGACTAAAGTCATGGTAGATGGTGCCGAGCGATTCAACACCTTGGGCACCGCACAATCCAAAGGCACCAAACTCATTAGTATCAGCGGCGATTGTGACCGCCCTGGCATTTATGAATTTCCCTTTGGCATCACCGTCCGCGAAGTGTTAGAAGCCTGTGGGGCACAGGAAGTCCAAGCCGTGCAAAATTCTGGTGCCGCTGGATACTGCATTTCCCCAGAAGAATTTGACCGCCGGCTCTGTTTTGAAGACCTCAACACCACCGGCTCGTTTATGATTTTCAATCGCACCCGTGACCTCATGGACCTGGTCAGAAACTTCGCCAACTTTTTCGTCCACGAAAGTTGCGGCTTCTGCACTCCATGTCGGGTCGGTACCTCCCTCTTACAACAATATATAGAAAAATTTGTCAGTGGCAATGGCAATGCCTACGACCTGCAAGAAATGGCCACTTTAAGTCACCTGATTAAAACCACCAGTCATTGTGGTTTAGGCATGACGGCTGCCAACTACGTTCAAGATACCATGAAAAAGTTTCCCCAGTTATATCAAAAACGCTTCAAATCAGGTAGCAGTTTATCTCCCAGCTTTGACCTCGATGCCGCTTTAAACGAAGCCCGGAAGCTAACTAAACGTACTGATGCATCTGCACATTTATAAGGGGAATCATTGATATGACTCAATATGACATCACTATAGACGGGCAAAAAGTTTCTTTCACCGAAGGACAAACCATCATGGATGCGGCACTGGCTGCCGGCATTTACATCCCCCACTTATGCCACCATCCAGAATTTGCCCCTCACGGCAGTTGTCGTGTATGCACGGTTACCGTCAATGGGCGCAATACTACCGCTTGTAACACCCGCGCCATGCCAGACCAAGTGGTCCTAAATAACACTAAAGAGCTCGAAGCCACTAGACGAGCTATCGTACAAATGCTCTTTGTCGAAGGCAACCATCTCTGCCCAGGATGTGAAAAAACCGGCAACTGCCAATTGCAAGCCATTGGCTACTATGTGGGCATGTTAACGCCACACTACACACATTTTTACCCAATCCGTGCCGTTGACGCTTCTCACCCTGACGTGGCCATTGATTTCAACCGCTGTATCTTATGTGAATTATGTGTTAGAGCCAGCCGTGATGCCGACCACAAAAATGTGTTTGCCCTCAGTGGCCGTGGCCTAAAAACTCACTTAATTGTTAACTCTCCCACCGGCAAATTAGCCGACACCAATTTTGCCGTGACTGACAAAGCGGCTCAAGTTTGTCCCGTGGGTGCCATTCTCCACAAACGGCAAGCCTTTGTCATTCCAATTGGAGAACGTTTATATGACCGTCAACCGATTAATCTAGTTGGCGACTTGGCGCAATCAAATCCTCAAGGAGCAACTACCCATGGCTAAAAAATTACGCGTGGCCACCGCCTCCCTCGCCGGTTGCTTTGGCTGCCACATGGCATTTTTAGACATTGACGAGCAATTACTAGAATTGCTCAAATATATTGAATTTGACCGCACTCCCCTCACCGACATCAAACACTGCGGTCCCTGCGATATTGGTATTTTAGAAGGTGGACTATGTAATGCAGAAAACGTCCATGTCCTCCAAGAATTTCGCGACAACTGTAAAATTTTGATTGCCCTGGGAGCTTGTAGTCTCAATGGTGGAGTGCCAGCCATGCGAAATAATTTCACTCTGCAAGAATGTTTGGAAGAATCTTATTTAAATGCCATCGGCGCAGAAAATCCTCATATTCCAGATGACCCAGAAATTCCTTTATTACTGAACAAAGTGCATCCGATTTATGAAGTCGTCAAAATCGACTATTTTCTACCAGGCTGCCCACCCTCGGGAGATGCCATCTGGGCGTTTTTGAGTGATTTGTTGGCTGGTAAAACTGAGATTAAATTGCCGCATCAATTATTGCATTACGACTAATTTGGTGATTAGATTTGTGATTTAGATTTGTGATTTAGATTTGACAACTTTTTGAAAGTTGTCAAATCTTTATTACTCACTCACCTTACGCACAGTTAACTCAACCACCCCCAACCCCTCCTTGGTAAGGAGGGGAGTAAACACTATCGGTATCGCAGGGGAGATTCCCCGCCTTAGCAAGGAGGGGCTAGGGGTGGTTGTGCGTAAGGTGAGTTACTCGATTATTGCATTACGATTAATTTGGTGATTAGATTTGTGATTTAGATTTGATTTAGATTTGACAACTTTTGGAAAGTTGTCAAATCTTTTTACGTTACCCCATACTAATATCCACTCTGCCAATTTGCTTGGTATCAGGAGGAAATATGTCATTTACTGCCGTTGCACCACCTGTAGAACACTTAAACCAAAAGTTCTTCCCGGCCCAGGGTCAATGGACTTACCAAGATTATCTACGTTTACCGGAAGATGGCAAACGTTACGAAGTTATTCACGGAGTACTTTATATGGCTAATGCCCCTGGTTATGATCACCAATTTGCGGTTTCTGAACTTCACTGGCAACTCAGTGTTTTGGTAAGACAACGAGATTTGGGGGTAATCTTGACCGCTCCCTTTGAAATTCATCTATCCGACCTAGCCAAACCAGTACAACCGGATGTCTTCTTCATTAGCAAAGCGCAATCACTCAAACGTGGTGACAAAATTTTCACCGGTGCTCCAGAGCTAACCATTGAAGTCATCTCCCCCAGCTCAGAGCGTACTGACCGCGTAGTCAAATTTGCCGCTTATGAACAAGCCGGAGTTCGCGAATATTGGCTCGTTGACCCCGCCAGACGTATGGTCGAAGTTTACACTTTAACCGAGACTCCGCCGGAATATATGCTACATGGGCAATTTCGTCCAGGCGGTGAACCTCTCTCATCAATTATTTTGCCCGAGTTAACCTTAATCGTGGACTCATTATTTTTACCTGGGTAAAGAAAACGGATAGACACCGACCGGCAACGATTAATCTCAACACTTATGTATTACGAATACTCGATACCTCAGACTAATATCCAATTTGCTTGGTATCAGGAGGAAATATGTCATTTACTGCCGTGGCACCACCGGTAGAACACTTAAACCAAAAGTTCTTCCCGGCCCAGGGTCAATGGACTTACCAAGATTACCTACGTTTACCGGAAGATGGCAAACGTTACGAAATCATTCACGGAGTACTTTACATGGCTAATGCCCCCGGTTATGATCACCAATACACAGTCTCCAAACTACATTTACGCTTAGGTCTATTTGTTGAAGATCGACAATTAGGAGAAGTGCTCACGGCCCCCTTTGAAATTCATCTATCCGACCTGGCTAAACCAGTCCAACCGGATGTCTTCTTCATTAGCCAAGCGCAATCACTCAAACGTGGTGACAAAATTTTCACCGGGGCCCCAGAGCTAACCATTGAAGTCATCTCCCCTAGTTCAGAACGTACTGACCGCGTAGTCAAATTTGCCGCTTATGAACAAGCCGGAGTTCGCGAATATTGGCTCGTTGACCCCGCCAAACGTGTGATCGAGGTTTACACTTTAACCGGGACCCCGCCGGAATATATGCTACATGGGCAATTTCGTCCAGGTGGTAAACCACTCTCGTCAATGATTTTACCCGAATTGACCTTAATCGTGGACTCCTTGTTTTTACCTGGGTAAAACCACCGATTTGACCACTTTCAACCAGTTATCAAATCTTTCAGCAACGACTAATCTCAACACTCATGTATTACGAACACTTTGGCTTAAACTACCCCCCTTTCAAAATCACCCCAGACCCACAACTATTTTATGCCGGCGGCAATCGCGGGCTAGTCTTAGAAGCACTGGTTTATGCCATCGAAAATGGCGAAGGCATTATCAAAGTCGTTGGTGAAGTAGGTAGCGGCAAAACCATGTTATGTCGAATGTTAGAACAACAACTACCCAAACGCATTGAAATTGTCTATCTCGCCAACCCCAGGCTACCGCCAGAAATGATTTTACACGCCATTGCTTTAGAAATGCGATTACCCATTACTCTCCAAAGTAATCGCTTGCAAGTCATGCACGATTTACATCTGAAATTACTAGAAAAACATGCGCATAATCAACAAGTCGTGATTTTTATTGAAGAAGCCCAAGGTATGCCGGTAACTACGTTGGAGGAGATACGGTTATTAAGCAATTTAGAAACTTCGCGCCATAAACTACTGCAAATCGTCCTCTTTGGTCAACCCGAATTAGAGGATAATCTAGCCACGCCCAATATTCGCCAACTCAAAGAACGAATCACGCATAGTTTTTATTTGACCTCCCTCAATCGTTTCAACGTGGAAGAATATCTAAATTTTCGTATGCGCACCGTTGGTTACCGCGGCCCCCCGGTGTTTTCTAAACCAGCTATTCGCATCCTCACCCAAGTTTCCAAAGGCTTGATGCGCCGAATTAACATACTAGCCGATAAATCACTACTCGCCGCGTTTGCGCAAAACACTCATCAAGTGTTACCCAAACAGATTCGCCTGGCCGCGCGTGACAGTGGTTTTAGTTATCCGTTATTCTCCACCAGTCACTACTTAATCTTCATTGGCATTCTCCTCCTCAGTGGATTTATGTTAACACTAGGATTGGCACCAATGGCCCAACCGATTCGGGAATGGATTTACCAAACGGCTTGGGTTAAACCAACTATGACCACCTCTACGGCCACCACTGCTACTTCGGTGATTAATTCGCCGACCTCGTCATTATTACAACAACGTCGTCAAGCGACCGAGAAATGGTTAACCCAAGCCAATGGCCAATTTTACAGTATTCAATTGATGCAAACCACGGAAGATAATTTTATTGGAGTGGAGAAATGGTTGAAACAACTAGAATTGCAACCACTGTTACCTCAATTATATATCAGTCATGACCTGGCAAAAGGACCAGCTAAATGGAACCTGATGTATGGCGAATTTGAAAGCCTTGACCAGGCTAATGCCGCCATCGCCACCTTACCGGACCTAGTGCGAAGGAATAAACCCTACGTGAGAAAAATTGCTAGTTTAAAATTGAAGGAGTAACCACCGCTTTGACAATTTTTTGAAAATGGTCAAATCTCCAAACGATACAAAGTAGTTTTCTTATAAATACCTTTAAAATTGTACATACCCTCTGGAGCGCAATAATTCTTATTGCGAATAATGGCGCAATAATTCTTATTGCGCTCCAGAGGAAATCGTACCGGTTCATAGGAATCCGACTATATGTTGAAACTGATGAATCGGCTAGGATTTCTGGCGACAGTGGCAGAAGATGATAGAATCGCACGCACAGATTTGACAACTTTTTAAAAATTGTCAATTCTATAGTAAAATTCATATAAAATTGTACGTACCCTCTGGAGTGTAATAAGAATTATTGCGCCGCTACGCGCCGCCAGGCGCAATAATTCTTATTGCACTCCAGAGGGAATAGTACAGGTTCAAAGGGATTTTACTATAAAATCGGTAGCGAGCGTAGGAAAATGGTGCGTGGGACGCACCCTACGCTCGCTGAACTTCCATGACCGGCAATGATGAACTGTGGGTGATATAGTCAGATTCCAGTCTCTTGGTCTCTAGCAGCGCTGAAGCATCGGTAAGTGTTGACCGACCTGGGGTCAAGTTGTTTCAACGCTTGTTGTGCCGCTAGGCGAATAGTTCCATCCCAATCGGTCAATGAGACCTGTACAAGGAACGGCATCGCTGGGATAGCGGCACGGCCCAAGTTGCCCAAGGCTTCGGCGGCGGCCAGGCGAGTCTCATCATTACCATTCACCAGTGCTTTCATGAGTCGAGAAACTGCCTCACTAGCTGCTGCCGTTCCCAGTTGACGCAACGCCAAACTAGCTACCAAACGAACTTGCTTATCACTATCTATGAGGGTCGTCTCTACCAATGGCGGCACCGTTTGAATCGAAGCGGCACCAATTCTTCCCAACGTTCTAACCGCGGCTAAACGTACTTCCTTCTGGGAGTGTTGCAACGCGGTGACCAGATGAGGAATGGCTTGATGAACTGCTTTACGCCGGGGCCAGTTGGGGGTAATTTTCGGCAAGGCCCGAGCGGCCAGCGACCGCATAGTTTCATCAGTATCTACCAACAATGTGGCCAAGTGAGAGACACTCGGTGCCGCCACCGGCCCCAGTTCCGCCAATACCTCAACAATGATAGACTTCTGTGCATTATTGTCGATGTTAGCTAGAGTCTCAGTGAGTATGGGAACGGCCAGTGAACCAAATCTCACTAGCGCATTGATAGCAATCCGTTGCTCCTCCTGTGAAGATTCTGGGGAAATGGCAATGAGGATTAATCCGGTGAGAGTCCGACCACGGCCCCTCAACAGAAAGAGATAGAAATGATTGACCCAGGGTAGCACATAAAAGCTGACTTCTAGCCGCAAAAACACTGCCAACGTGACCACATTGACATCTTGTCGTTCCACCGTATGAAGATGCCAATCAAAAACTTGAAAAGCATCACCAAAGTCTAGGGTGCGTAACACGTTTTCCAGTGGCCATAACCAGAAGTCCTGCAAACTCCAATGATTCATAGCGCCCACCCAGATAGTTAATCCCGTTGCCACTTTTAGTCCGGTCCAGCGGGCTTGTTTGATAAACTGCAAGCTGTCCTTGAAACTTTCTAATAGTTCTATAGTCAAAGGGGACCATGACCGCGCATGATAAGTCGAGATGGTGGTGGAGGTTAATTGATGACGCTGAAAATACCTGAAAATGCCACTTAACAAAAACATATCCACCATCACCTGCATACTAAACACTACCCACTTGGCTAACATACTTCGCGGTTTGAGGTGTTGCAACTCAATACCATAACTATTTAACGCATCTACCCAGTCAACGGCATGAAGTACATACTCCGCAATGAATTTCACCCAGTCATACCAATAGGTATGATAGATGAAATAATGGTTATAAGAGTAATGTACGGTGCCTAAAATATCGTGAATCTGAACATGTAGGCGACCATAAAGGACTAGCTGGACTAGATTGAGAAGGATGAGATTGGCAGTAATTTCCCCCTGCCCAAACAGATAAGTTAATGATAATCCATAATTGATGACGATGAGGAGTGCCGTTAACCAGAGTAGCATCTGATATTCAGGTAAGAAGCAGGTTACTACTACATAGATGATGGATAGTAGCGTGGCGGTCTTGAGGGTATTCTTATTCATGGGAAGTTTCATGGGTGCCACCTTTGATATGGCAAGAATTTCACCAGGAGTACCAAGCGGAGCTTTGTAACAAAACTCCGCTTGGTACTCCTGAATCTGGTACTTCAAACTCTACTCGTCTTTCTCTTTATTCTTATAAACTACTCGGTCGATTTCTTCAAGGGAAGTGAATCCATCCATAACCTTTTTTAAGCCCGACTGGCGCAAATCAGCGATACCTTCCAATGCCGCTTGGTTCGCAAAGGTAGCGGTATTTCCGCCACCCATAATCAGGCGTTTCATGGCTTTTGAGATAGGCATGACTTGATAGATGCCAACGCGGCCTTTGTAGCCTAGTCCATTGCAACGTTCGCAGCAGCCGTTGGGATTCTTAGTATATAACTTCCATTCGCCTTTAGCACGTCTTTCTAGGTCTTCGGTTTGGAATCCTTCGCGAAGCAGAATTTCGTCAGGTATATCCTTGTGTTCTATCTTACAGGTGCAGAGTCGGCGACAGAGGCGTTGGGCCGTAATGAGATTGACCGTAGTGGCGATGGCAAATGGCGGGATTCCCAGGTCAATCAGACGAGTAAGTGTGGCAGGTGCATCATTGGTATACAACGTTGACATGACCAGGTGTTCCGAGGCCGCTTTCATGGCGAGCCTGACTGTTTCTGAGTCTCTCATTTCGTCCACTACAATAATATCAGGGTCTTGACAAAGGAATTCTTTGAGTGCTTTGGCAAAGGTCATACCTGTTTTTTCATTCACTTGGACTTGGTTCACGCCAGGGAGGTTGATTTCTACAGAGTCTTCGACGATGCTAATATTGACATCTTCTTGATTGAGAATATTGATGCCTGTGTATAGCGATACAGTTTTACCGCTACCCCAGGGTCCTGTAACTAAGACCATGCCACGAGGGTTGCGTAGGGCTTCTAAGTATAACTGCTTTTGTTCTTCTTCATAGCCTAGAATATCTATATTGAGGTTAGCGTGGCCATAAAAATCAATATTTCGTAGGACGACTTTTTCGCCAAAGCGGGTGGGCATGATGCTGATGCGAAAGTCAACAGAACCTCTGCCATATTCGATTTTCATGAATCCATGTTGGGGCACGGTACGTTCTGATGGGTCTAGCCCTGCCATGACCTTGAGGCGGGCTGCCAGTTGTCTGGAGGCACACACGGGGGGGGTGACAACAGTTTGTAACATGCCATCAACACGGAAGCGGACACGATAGAATTTTTCGTAGGGTTCAAAGTGGAGGTCTGAGGCACCCATTTTGATGGAGTCGTAGAGTATTTTATTGACGAGTTTGAGAATTGGGACTCCTGATGATGCTTCACTTTCATCGTCTGCACCTGCTTTAGCTTCGGTATCTTCATCCACTAGGTCGATGTCGGCTGGGTCATCGCCTAAATCTTTCATGCTAGTGTCAAATACTTCTAGTGCCCATTCAATGACTTTGGCTAATTTATCTGCTTCGACCACCACGGGTTCGGTGTTCATTTTGGTGTGAAACCTGATTTCCTCCAGGGCGGGCCAATTGGTGGGGTCGGAGATAGCAACGAAGAGGCGTTTGCCGCGTTCAAAGATGGGTAGCGCTTTGTGTTTTTCAATCAGTTTTTTGTCTATCCTCTTGAGGGTATCGACATTGAGATCGATGCTGTCAAGGTCAACTACTGGGACGCCAAATTCTTCAGCCACTGCCAGGGCTAGGTCGCGGCAGTTCCTGACGAGTTTATTTTCAATAAGATAGGTGTCAAAGGATTTACGCTCTTTTTTGAGGAATTGGTTAAAGGCTGCTTCTGCTGCTTCTGGACTTAAGAGTCCGGATTCGACCAGTTTTCGGGCTAGGCCAGTAAATGTAGTGATTTCCGATTGTGGGACTGACATAAAATTAGGGAGTTACCTTTACTATGATAAGGGGGATAAAAATAGGCCAACTGTACCTCTGTGGCCAGAAATAAACGCCGGGTGACACCAGCGAGGTAGGGTGCGTCCCACGCACCATTCTCAATGATACCTGCTTCGCCATTTCGATGGAATTTGACCGACGTGAGAATGGTGCGTGGGACGCACCCTACTAATTTCTCAGTATAATTGCTTTAATACCACCTTGACTCGTTCTGCCAAAGCTATCGTATTTCGTGGCAACACGGTCACGGGATAATTTAGACCGAGACGTTCATCGTGACCTAATCCTAAGATTAGGCTTCCATATAGGCTCGATTCAACGCCGCTTTGCCCGTATCATATACCCAATGCCATTAAGTTAAGCTAAAGTTACGGCGTTGGAGTCCAAATCTTCAGATTTGGCAACGCCGTCTTACCTTGACCAATCTCGTCCAAATCTGAAGGTTTGGACTCCAACGTAGCTTAAGGGCGAAGATTCCTAAACCTGGTAGGTGCTAAGTTTCCTAAACCTTTGAGGTTTGGGAAACTTGGAACCTGGGTAAGTCATTAAATGTTAAGACCTCCATTAATTTGGAGGGACTACCGATAATTTCAACGAAGTGGAGAAATGGTTGAAACAGCCCGAATTGCAACCACTGCTAACCCAATTATATAAGTACCGAAGCAGAAATTTTCTCCTATTTTCTTTCGCCCCTCTCGCTTTGGGAGAGGGGCCGGGGGTGAGGGCAAATACCGCAGAATTTCTGCTTCAGTACTTATCAGTCCGGACCTAGTAACAGGACCAGCTAAATGGAACCTGATGTATGGCGAATTTGAAAGCCTTGACCAGGCCAATGCCGCCCTCGCTACCTTGCCGGATTTAGTACGAAGGAATAAACCCTACGTGAGAAAAATTGCTAGTTTAAAATTGAAGGAGTAACCACCGCTTTGACAATTTTTTGAAAATGGTCAAATCTCCAAACGATACAAAGTAGTTTTCTTATAAATACCTTTAAAATTGTACATACCCTCTGGAGCGCAATAATTCTTATTGCGAATAATGGCGCAATAATTCTTATTGCGCTCCAGAGGAAATCGTACCGGTTCATAGGAATCCGACTATATGTTGAAACTGATGAATCGGCTAGGATTTCTGGCGACAGTGGCAGAAGATGATAGAATCGCACGCACAGATTTGACAACTTTTGAAAGTTGTCAAATCTCCAGACGATACAAAGTAGTTTTCTTAGAAATACCTTTCAATTCAGCTTCTAACGACGTGATTTGTAACGACGAATAATCTGCCAGTAATGGTTGCACTTCTTTAAATAAACCAGCCGACATCACCAGGTCGTTACCATAACTTATGCCTTGAATCCGTGCTGCCAGATTAACGGTATTGCCAAAATAGTCCAATTTATCGTTTAAATTTAACACAATACAAGGTCCTTTATGTAACCCCAATTTGAGAATCAACTGGTCTTCGACCAGGCAATTGGCATTACGACGAGCAAACGTGGCTAAAATCTCCAAACTAGCCCGCACCGCTGCTTCACTTTGCGTAAACACCGCCATAATCGCATCTCCAATCGTCTTCACCACACCACCTTGATGTTGGCGAATAATTGGAATCATCAAGTTAAAATGCTCTTGCACCAAACTAAACGCATTGGCATCACCTTTATGCTCATATAACTGTGTGGAACCAACTAAATCACTAAACAGAAAGACCTGGTTAGAAATGCCTAAGTGCATATTAGGTTGCAACACTTCGGAGGAGCTAAATAAATCACGAAAATCTTGTAATGACGTAACCCAGGCAGCGGTCGCGATTCGACTATTATAATGTAATTGTTCAATTCTTAAGGTTAACCAGCGGTCAGATGGATTATGTAAAGTTAATTGGAAAGGAGAAATGAGCGTAAGAGTAGAAGTTTGCGCAAATTGCTCATTCAGGGTTAGGGACACGGTAGCCGACTCCGTTGACCAGGAAGAGTCCGCAGTGATCTGCAATTTTATCAGCCCCGGTAACGACAAACTACGAAGGTGATATTCTCCAACTGGCAAGGACAACTTCAAAGTTCGAGTTTCAGTCGGATCCAACCGCAAATGTGCCCAAATATGATTTTTAACCGCTGGATTGGCAAAACAATAAGTCTTGTTATCTAGTTGGCGTAAATCGGCACGAGGGTTAAACGTGACCTCAACGTTTTCATCAAACCGACTGCCATATTGAACATTACACGCTTCACAATGCACTTCTGAGGAGTGCAAATTCCACAAATGTACAGCACGGACGTTAGCACCTTGACACGCTGGACATAAAATATCCCAACTTAAATCTAAAAACCCAGCCTTAGTAGCCAATAAGCAAAAGGTCAACACTTCTAAGCGTGGCAAGTTAAAATAATCCGCCACTTCAAAGGGCCGTAATTTGTGAGCATATTTATCTGGCGCGGTGTAAATAAACTCAGCCACCTGTTGGGGAATGGTACTCTGGGGCATCAAGTCTGACCATTGTGCAGTCAACTTGGCGATTTGAGTTTCTTGTGAAGCCGGACTGTCGAAAAAAGTTTCTATACCTAACACCTGTTGCGGGGACAGTTGGTTATCTAATTCTTTTAACACGGCTAATAATTGATGGATAGTACGTCGTAACCCAAGCGCCAGTGGTAGCCAACGATAACGTGGCACATATTTTAACTGTAACGTAATCACGCAACCACTACCGTCGGTTAAATTTTCTATCTGCCACCGAGCGGCCAAATATTGTAACCAACCGTAGTCAAAAATTCTTTCCGCGGACATGGTAGTAGGCGGAATCCATTCATAAGGTAATTCCAAATAAGCGGCTTTTTTGAAACCTAAAGTAGTTTCTCCATAAATTAAATTATTGCCCTGGATTGATTTATCTTGAGTTTGTTGAGCAAATTTATAATTTACCGCGGACAAACCAATTTTTTTATCTAAGAGGTCAGTATTACTAACATAAGGCCAAATCTCTTCAGCCGTATGTTGCAACTGTATTTGTCCTTGTACTACTTGAGCGTGACTTCTTAAAGCGTGGATTTCGGAGAGCGTAGGTAATGGCATCAAAACTGGTTTTTGAGGTATTTTCGGAAGTGATTCGGTTGGCATAATTGATTGTCTTTATTAAAAATAATTAAAAATGTGGAGATTAGATTGCTTTCCTAAAATATTATCAGGTATAATGATTAAATACAACACCATGCGAGAGGAGTATCGAAATAAATTTGACCAATCTTGAAGATAAAGATTTGACAATTTTCAAAAAGTTGTCAAATCTCTGCTGACCCGTTTGGAAAATCTGCGATACTTCAAATTTATTTATCTCAGCAGTTAGGGACCTCCAAGAAATAGATGGTCCATTTTGGTAGGGCAATCCCTGGTGGTTGCCCTTACGGTGATGGTTTAAATAGACAATTTGTTTACTGGTGGTCCCTAAAGTAGGCATCAAGAGTCTCCTAAGTTGCAAGTTGAAAGAAGAAAGAAGTTTAGCAGTGAAAGGAGGATTTGTCAATGCAGTTGGAGTCCGGAATTTATTCCGTCTTGGCCACCGCACGGAATAAATTCCGGACTCCAACGGCTACCAGCCTGGTAGGTTGAAAGTTGTCAACTCTGAAACCCAGAAATCTCTTCAAAAAATTCCTCCAACTCTCGAACCACCGCGGGATTTTCATATAACACCTGATGACGCGCCAAAATCTTCGCTTTGAGCGCATTACGATAATCCGCTTGAGTCCCTAAACGTACTGCTAATTCGACATACTCCGGCACCGACTGCACCACACAATCCATCATTCCCATTTGCCGATAACAATAATAAGCCATCCGTCCTCTTAACAACACTGAAGGTAACGTAATGAGGGGAGTCCCCACCGCCAGCGCATCCAACGTGGTAATGCCACCGCCAAAATGTAACGTCTCCAACATGACATCCGCCGTCGCTATTAAATGGAGATAAAATGCCTCAGAATATAAATTATATTTATTTTCAATAAGTTATGTTTTTACAAGCTACTTTTACATAAAAACGGTCCGAACTATTGATTTCGGCTACTTTCATGATGGCATGAGAAACCATGAAGATATTGATCCCAAACATGGTTTGCGTGGTGCTGAATATGCAAAGATACATAAACACTTATTAAATTTAACCGAAGAACAATTAAATCGGCTTTATCTTGCTTGTAGCGGTCATACTTATGGTCGCCAGTCATCTGGTGTGACCGTTACAACCTGATGGGACGCAGATCGCTTAGATATTGGGCGTGTAGGCATTAGACCTAATTCAAAATATTTATTCAGTGAGGAAGCAAAACGTATTGCCGATGAGCAAGATTATCAGATATTGCGCGGTTAGCTGTCAGCCCGCGTAGGTTGGACTGAGAAACGAAGTCCAACTCACTGGCCGTTGGACTTCCTGTCGTCAGTCCAACCTACGTAAACTCAGTCTTTTCAACTTCCCAATCTTCCATTCGTAATCCTGCCACGCGACTAAATTCACGAGTGTTATGAGTCACTAACACGAGATTATTAACCAAGGCAATGGCCGCAATTTGCAGATCGTAGGGGCCAATGGGTGTGCCTTTGATAGCCAAGTGGGCGCGAAGTTGGGCGCATTTTATTACGGCTAGTTCGTTGAAAGGAAGACTTTCAAACTCACGGAAAAACTTTTTCAACACAGCTAAATTTTTCTCTTGACTAGCGCTTTTATAAGCACCATAATAAAGTTCTAGTTTCACAATGTCGCAAAGCATGACCTTTGCCCGTGGTAATGGGGAAAATTTTTGCCAGATGGCGACATGACCTTTCAGATAACCGATACAGGTGTTGGTATCCAACAAGACGAAATCATTCATGGCCATTGCTTCCGTTGTTCATATTCACCTTGGAACTCACGTTGGAATTCTCCTTCCCAGGCACCAAAAGTTTCCTCAAAAAAACCAGGACTCCAACCCAACTCTTCTGGCGTTGGTTTGGTAGAGACCGGGAGAATTGGCTGAAGTATTATAGTCACTTTAAGTTCCGCGTTTGGCTGTGCTGCGGGCACTTTTAAATGTACAAAACCTTCGTTGTCAGAACGAGAATTTAGCATGACCGTGTGCATAAAGATGTTCCTCCGTTTGAAAAAGATACTTGGGAAGTTCTATAGCCACCTGAATTATTTATGGTATAGAATCCTTGAGTTTGGTAGAATAAGCTAAGAATAGCTCAATTTCTGGAGTGACGCCAGTTTGTCGGTAGTCAGAAAACCTGAACTCGGTAAGGTTCCCTAAACCAGGAAGGTTTAAGAAACCTTGGCGTTGCTATACAACGCCTCTTTAGCTATCTTAAAGTGAGTATCATCCGGCGTAAAAATCATGACGGCACTTTTGGGTGGCATTTGCTGTAGGGCTTGACGATAAGCCAATTCATCAATGTACGGCGCCTTTGGACAAAACTCAAAAGAGGTATCCAAATCCGCATACAGGCCCTCTAAATTGTTCTTAAAATGTTAGCAAAAAATTCAGGCGCTAGGTTTCCTATATTTACGGTAGTCCCTACCAATTAATGGAGGTATTAAAATCTAGGAGCGATTCTAAGTTTCCTAAGCCGTCGAGGCTTAGGAAACTTTGAGCTTTGATAACCCATTGAATTTTAATGTCTCCATTAGCTTGGAGGGACTACCCGAGTTTGCACTCTAATTCAAGTTACCCCTGCGAGGTTGTACTTATAATTCTATTGTCTCTATAATCTCTATTCACTTGCATTTTTAAAATATTAGTGCATAATATGGGTTTATTCAATAAACTCAGGTTAAGTCTAAGTTTCAGATTTTTGATAAAGTATGCCTAAAGAAGACAGTATTGAGATGGAAGGGGTTGTGGTCGAAACGTTACCTAACACTATGTTTCGTGTGAAATTAGATAACGGTTATGTGGTCACGGCTCATATTTCTGGACGGATGCGAAAACATTACATCCGTATTTTAACAGGTGATAAAGTCACCGTGCAAATGACCCCATACGATTTAACTAAGGGGCGAATTACTTATCGGGCGCGTTAATTGAAAGTTTCAAATAGACCGTCGAAGTAGTAGTAGCAATATAATGGGTATCCAAATTATGTTATGTATGCAATATTTTCGATAATCCTAAATCCTATACGAGAGAAGTTTAGTTTAGATTTGACAACTTTCGCAAAGTTGTCAAATCTTCCCAAATATCTCATTAATTTTTAATGAGTGATGGTTGGTGGTTGGTTAACTTAGTTTCTCGACATCTTCCAAAGTTAAATGCCGTGCCTCTTCTGGTAACATGACAGGGATGCCATCCTGAATGGGATAGGCCAGACGGGCACTTTTACTCAATAATTCTTGCGTTTCTGGATTATAAATCAATGGTCCTTTAGTGACAGGACAGACGAGAATATCAAGAAGTTTTTTGTCCATAACGTACCTTTTTTAGTTTTTCCAAGAGTCGTCTGCCAAAATCTAAAGGCAAACGGGCCTCTATCGGTAAATACCAATGTTGTTGCCCTGCTAGTGATTGACATTTTACCGCGTCTTTTTCGGTCATAATGACTGGCAGATGGTCATTAAACTGAATATCTGCCACGCGGTAAACCTGGTGATCAGGAAATTCATGGCAGTGTAATTTTAAACCTTGGTCACGTAAGCGATTGAAAAACCGCGCCGGGTGCCCAATTCCCGCCAGCGCATGGACCGTTTGTCCACGTAGCACACTTAAAGGTTGCCAAATACTATCATCACTTACTCGCCGTAACGGTTTTAAGTCATATTGCATAGACACCTCATTATTGAGTGCCGCCCCTTTGGTGACCATAAAATCTAGTTGCGCCAACCGACTCAAAGGTTCCCGTAACGGTCCCGCGGGTAAGCAACGACGATTGCCATAGCGGCGAATATCGTCGACTACGGCAATTTCTATATCTCGTTGTAAAGCATAGTGTTGTAAACCGTCATCACTAATAATGACATCACAATCATATCGCTCTAACAAACTTTGTACTGCCAATAAACGACGTGGCGCTACCACTACGGGACAATCGCTATGCCGAGCCAATAACACTGGCTCATCACCTACCAAATACGGATCACTGTCGGGATAAACGAATTGGGGCCAACTGTTAGCATGTCCACGATAGCCGCGACTAATAATGCCCGGCTTAAAACCCTGTGGCTTCAAAAATCGGGCTAACCAAATTACTAACGGCGTTTTACCTGTGCCCCCCACTGTCAAATTACCCACTACAATGACTGGGACGTTAACCCGTTGGCTAGGTAACCATCCCTGTTGATAAGCATAACGACGCATTTGTACCGTTGCACAAAATAGCCAGCCTAATGGCGCTAAAACTAACCCTAATAGGTGATTACTATACCACAAGTTATTAATGTTCATGGTTTTACTAACTCAGGACGCTGTTGCGTCTCAAAACTTAATTTCACATATCCTAAATTCCGGGCCGCTTCCATCGCGGTCATTACCGCATGATGGGGCGCATTGGCATCGGCACTGATTAATAATGATGGCTCCGTTTGACTCCCCACACTATCTTTTAGTGCCCGCTCTAAGGTTTCTAACTTGGTATCCACTAAACCGTGGTTACTGTCGTTAATAGCAAATTCACCATTAGCATCAATAATAATTCTAATTGGCGTTTCCGGTGTCAGGGTCAATGGCTGACCCGTTGCTTCGGGCAAATTTACCGATAATTGCGATTCTCGATTAAAAGTGGTGGTCATCATAAAAAAAATCAGCAACAAAAAAACCGTATCAATCAATGGTGTTAAATTAATATGTAAACTATCATTAGAACGACGGTGACGTAATTTCATGAATTAACCTCTCGCCCGCTATATAATACCTCAATCATTTTTAACGCTTCTTGCTCCATTATCAACACAAATTCATCAATTAATCCTTTGAAATATCTATAGCAGACATAAGAAGGAATAGCAACAAATAACCCGGCCGCCGTAGTCAGCAAAGCTTCTGATAAACCACTAGATAATGCCATAGGATTACCTAAGCCTACTTCACCGATGGCCGCAAACATCCGAATCAAACCGGTGACTGTGCCTAATAAACCCAATAAAGGGGAAATTTCGGCTATGGTCGCCAACATATTTAAATATCGTCCCAAATCATGAATCACTTGGCCACTGGCTTCCTCAATGCTGGCTTTCATCATTTCGCGATCTTGGTGCAAATTAACTAAGCCGGTTGCCAAAATTTTACCCAAAGCCGAGCTATTACGTAACACCGTCAATCGTTGTTTATCCAATTTTCCATCTTTGACCCATTTCCAAATTTGTGGCACTAATCCTTTAGGGACTACTTTTTTGCGTTGCAAAGTCCAAAAACGCTCACCGATAATAGCTAAAGAAATAACTGAGCATAAAATAATGGGTACCATGACCCAACCGCCTGCTTTAATAATTTCAAACACTTAATATTTACCTCAATATAATAAAAGATTTGACAACTTTTCGAAAGTTGTCAAATCTCGCTGAAATGATTTGACAATTTTTTGAAAGTGGTCAAATCTAACTGACATTTTTATTTAAAATCAATTATCATATCAAAACTACCTCTTAAAGTGAAATAACTACAGATTTGCTATCAATAATATTTAACTCATACTATGATATAATCAATATTGGACAACAAATAAGCTCAAATCTTGGTAGTCCCTCCAAACCAATGGATGCGTTAAAATTCAAGGAGTTATCAAAGGTCAAAGTTTCCTAAACCTTCGAGGTTTAGGAAACTTAGAATCGTCGAGGTTTCCTCAACCGGTGAGGTTTAGGAAACCTAAAACTGGTAAGGTTTAGGAAAGTTAGCACCTAGATTTTAATACCTCCATTAGTTGGTAGGGACTACCCAATTTCATGGCGCAAACCGAATTATTTCATGAACTTTTCCGGAATTGACCTTGACTGTAGAACAAATATTAAATGCTTAAATCTTAAATCAATGTCCTCCCATTTTTCCCATCGAGAGCAACGAGAGATTTGACCACTTTCGAAAATTTATCAAATTTTCCCGTTAATATCAATGACTTTTGAACCACTTGAGGAACCACTAAATCATGTCATTTCGACCACGCTATACCGGTTTAATTGAACGTTACCGAGATTTTTTACCACTCTCTGATGATGCCCGAATTATCAGTCTAGGGGAAGGAGATACTCCACTCATCCGCTTAAATAATATCCCAAAAGAATTGCCCGCCGAGGTCGCTATTTATGTGAAATATGAGGGACTGAATCCAACCGGGTCATTTAAAGACCGTGGCATGACCATGGCGATTACCAAAACGGTTGCCGCAGGAAATCATGCGGTGATTTGCGCTTCTACGGGTAACACTTCCGCTTCCGCCGCCGCTTATGCCGCTCGTGCGGGTCTCATCGCTTTTGTGATTATACCCGAGGGCAAAATTGCCCAAGGCAAATTAGCACAAGCCATGATGCACGGTGCGGTGATTATTCAAATTGAAGGTAATTTTGATGATGGGATGCAAATCGTCAAGGAAGTCTCTTCTCAGGCACCTGTGGAAATTGTTAATTCCATCAATCCATTCCGTTTACAAGGACAGAAAACCGCCGCTTTTGAAATCATTGAAGAATTAGGACGGGCCCCCGATTATCACTGCTTACCGTTAGGCAATGCCGGCAATATTTCTGCTTACTGGATGGGCTATACTCAATTTTATCAAGAAGGTATCGTCACCAAACGACCAAAAATGTGCGCTTATCAAGCCAGTGGGGCTGCCCCATTTTTGCGTGGACATCCCGTTATCAATCCAGAAACCGTGGCCACCGCCATTCGCATCGGAAATCCTCAAAGTTGGGATTTGGCCTGGGCCGCCCAACGAGAATCCGGCGGCTGGTTTGATGAATTTAGTGATGAAGAGATTTTAGCAGCCCAAAAATTATTAGCCGTGAAAGAAGGCATTTTCTGTGAGCCAGCTTCAGCCATTTCAATTGCCGGTGCCCTGCGAGACGTGAAAAGTGGTAAAATTCCAGCCGGTAGCGTGATTACTTGTACGTTAACTGGTCATGGCCTGAAAGACCCGGATACGGCAATTAAACAAAGTACCGGGCCAGTCATTAAAGTAAAAGCCACGTTAACCGAAGTCAAACAAGCTATTTTAGCCAATTTGGAAAATTTGAAATAATTTTTAGATTTGACAACTCAGATTTGACAACTTTCAAAAAGTTGTCAAATCTTATTCCGATTTGACAACTTTCAAAAAGTTGTCAAATCTTATTCCGATTTGACAACTTTCAAAAAGTTGTCAAATCTTATTCAGCCAGGTAGGGTGGGCCACGCGCCTTACCGTTGCCCACCAAACACTCCCCCATCAAAATAGGTGGGCAAACCAAAAGACACTTGCTCACCCTACCTGGCTACCTGGCTGAGGCATAAATTTTCTGGTACAATAACTGTATCTGCTGAAGTCCAAATCTTTAGATTTGGGAACGCACCGGAGTCCAAATCTTTAGAAAATTTCAATCTGGTGGGCAACGATAAACCTGTTGCCCACCCTACACAGACTGTTCGTAGTTTGCTTTAGGACATCTCTATTTATTCTATCAATTCCTCCGTAAGTGTTATGGTTGCTCCTAGCCACCCTCTCCATCGGTCATATATTGGCCCACTGGTTAGCCTAAATGAGAAGGTAGCAATTAATTTATCCATAGAAATATTACATTCGAGATCTGTGGAATTATTACCCTCTGTTTGATTCCAATTACATCCTATAATTCGGTATCCGGGTTCAGCATTAAACGTTCTCTGATAATTACGAGAATTTGGCATCAAATCTGGAAAGTCATCCTTTGTTTGTTCCACTTTAAAAATCTTACTAATGTTCTTCGGACCTGGACACAATTGCCTCACCAACTCTCCCAACTTCCCTTGACGATATAGAGAATCAAACCGTCTACCGCGTGGTGAGATGATTACGCTTTTTGGAGTTCGGGCAAGAATTTCACCAGTAGTCAGAGATTCTATCGTGACTCTAATGGTAATTTCTCCCTCGGTATGGTTGTCTCTTAAACTGCCGAAAATAAACATTTTGGCATGACCTTCTCTCAGCAGAATCTCCTTATTCTCTGGGGACAGGTCTGTTACACTCCTAATTTCGTTTTCAATCGTCATTTGACTTCTCAGCCGGTCTCTGTTACGTCGGTCAAGTAGTGTAAAACAAGAAAACTTCTCTTCAAACTCCTCGGTGATTTGTTCCGCTAAATCCTTCTCCGCAGAGTTATTAGTCTCAAAATCCCATACATAACCCACTAATGGTTCAGGCGATTGTGCCAATACCGGAGTTATGAGAGCAAACAAGGAGATAAACAGTAGTATCCTCACAGTTGCTTGTGGATAAAAAACAAAGTTGATAAACATTTTTATTTGTTCTCCTATTGGCAAGGTGTTAATTCCACATTCTTACTAATTTTCTGAGTTAATTCACAAGTTTTATTTCCCTTTCTTACGATAAATTGGTGATTAGACTGTTTTCCTTCCACCAAAACTGTAACTTGTGTAGGCATTTGCTCAACAATGGTAGTAGGTTGACCATCAACCAATATTTCTGCCTGATTCATCCTTGAGGGCAGTATCAAAGTGACTTTATGGGTGACAACCAGATTAAATGATAAAACCCAAATACCACCATCGTTACTGACTTTAAATTGGTATTGCCCATCTGGAGACGACAATAAGGTGTTAAGTTTACCATGGGCAAGTACCTCGTTGTCTGTCCCAATAACTACCTGTTGAACATTCTCTAAAGAGTTACCTTGAGAAATCGGTAGAAAGTAACTTGCTGAACGGTCTTTAAATACTGTTTGACTCATGGCATTTTCCATAGTTGATGGGGCTTGAGTGGATGCCAAGAGAATTTTCAGATTCAACACGTCAGATGATGAACTCCCAAAAGAGGTAAATCCATGAATGGGTTGGCCTTTTAAATCTGTTAGTTGACGTGAGGCAATTTCTGAAACCTTTTTCAACTGAAGGTTCTTATATGGAATGGCCCATGCAATTTCCACCGTACCATCTTGCAAACCACCATTGACAACACCAATAACTTCATCTCCCTCATTAATTATTGGGGCACCAGAATGACCGTGTAAAAGGTGACCTTCTACATTGAACACTTGGATTGTTAAGGCCGGACTACTCCGGTCTTTCATTTCTTCCATTACTGTTTTGACTTTAGGTACTTCAGGTACTTTAGGTACTTCAGGTACTTTAGGTACTGCTGCCATAAGCCAATCTTCAAGAGATTTAAAAATCGGACGAATACTGACTTTGGTTGGCATTTGTGAGGTAATTCCCAAGGGATGCCCAAGTACATAGTATTGTTTTTCGTAGTTAATGCAAGAATTGGAATCGCATTTGGCTATTGGCAATCCTTCACTTATCTGTTGATTGGCAGAAGAAAGTAATGCCACATCATTTGCAATATCGGCACTTTCAATTCTTAAACCATCCTGATCCTTACCACCACCACGGGCATAAGCATTGATTGTCCCATTTTCGAAACATTTTATTACACCATGTAAAGCAGTAACAATCCCTTTTTCACCTGCAACGCTAAAACCAGTTTGCAATGCAATTTTATTTTTCGATACAGTTTGATCATAATATTTGCACCGTATCTGAAATACATAAGGGCTCTCATTTTTAGGTTGTGCTAACAGAGAAGAGCTTATCAAAAGGTTCAAGGCAACGATTACTGTCCAAGTTTTGTACATACAACCTCCAATACTTTTTGCAGTTTTTCAGGTTCTTCAATGAGAGTAGATAACTTTTCAAAAGAGGTACCCTTAATGTCTGTTGGTAAATCCTTTGATGGTAACTTCAGAAGATATTCACACTCGTCTTGAGACTCGTTAAATAGGACAGTTGACGACGCACTATCCCCCTTTGAACTACTAGCAGGTGTTGTACCGGCGGATGTTGTGCCATCTTTTGGATATTTAACATCAAACAACCATCGGGCAACGTCAGGCTGTTTAAGTCCTTGGTCGGTCCAGGTTTTGACTTCCTTTGATATATCCCCTGACCCTCCTAACCAGTTATGAGTTCTAGCGAGAATACCTACTGAAGAACCTGCTAATATACCCAAAATCAGAATTGCCACAGGTACGGGGTTGACAGCCCAGCGAGAGGACAAATTTGATACTTGACCTGTTTCACCGGGTTCGCCGCGTTGACCTTCAAGACCACTAAGGATCCCCATCATGGCCATGACGGTAGCAACCAGCGCGGTGAGAATATTGGAAACTACAGGAGTAACAGAAAGCCCCATTAACCAACCTATTCCAAAACCAATGATGAACAAACTTAACCCATTGATGATCAGAGTTGGGCCGTTCATAAGAATAGGATGCTGATTTGTTAAGGTTCTGTCATAATTTTTTTCATCTAACATGTGAATTTCTCCTAGCATTTTTGCTAATGTTAAAGCCCGCGTAGATTGGAGTGAGCGAAACGAACTCCAACATTGACACCAGGGGGTTGTTGGACTTCGCTATGTTCAGTCCAACCTACGCGGGTTCGTGGTGCTACGCTTGGTTAGTGCAATTTGCTAATAAGGTTTCAGCGATGGTTGTGGCTACTGTGTCTTTTCGGTTCAGGTATTTGTTGAGTTCTTCTGGATTGGTTAGAAAGAAGCACTCTACAATGATGCCCTCCGCTTCTCGACAAAACGCTAGTCTGGGATGAGCCCCAGCATTATCTGGTTTCCAGCCACCATCCTCGCCACGTAATCGAATGTCCATCTCTTTAGCAATCGCTTGAGCTAGCTTTTGGGTGAGCGGGCGTTGAGTCTTGAGCGAAAGACATTCAACGCCTGCGGCATTTGGTGAATTAAACGCATTTAGGTGTAATTCAATACGTGCGCATGAACAATTGTTAGCTAACTTTATCGCTTCGGAAAGCGGTTGATTGGTATTTCCTTCACCATCAGTTACCACCGAAGCTCCTTTTGCCCGCATGTTAGCAACGACCAGGTTACGAAGTTCCGTCACTAATTGGGCTTCGGTGAAGGAGTTATCCTTGGTTGTTGCGCCAGGGTCAGTATTTGAATGACCTGCGCCTATATAAAAGCAGTTTCTAGTTGTCATGTTGAAATTCTCTTAATAGTAATGAACGGTCAAAATCGTAGCTAACGTAGGGGGTGCGTCCCACGCACCATCAGAAATTTCAAAAGAGTCGCGCTGACTACAATTCAAACCAGCTAGATAGTCACCGTAATCTCCGGCCCCAACGTTGCCCCCTTCAATAGAGGCAACTTGAACAAGTTAGACCCTAATAAAACCATAATTGAATAAAGTTTATTTCAGTTTTCCAAAGCTAAATTTTTGGGTTGGTCTGAACTCCGCACAAAATAAGCCAACTATTAATTTCTGATGTTCAATTAGTTACATTGAAAAATGAACGAAGAGTGCCACGACTAAAAATAAACGACTCATGCGGAAGACGATTCGTTGTACTCGCTAAGTGGTTGTGATAAATTAAGAGGAGAAAGAAGGAAACAGTCTTGAATTTAATAGATGTTTAGTCAAGTCATTTTTCAAACCGATTGTTAAATAACTGACTAACATTAATAATAAATTAGAAAAGTTAAAAATTTATTAGACAAGCCCGCGTAGGTTGGAGTGAGTGAAGCGAACTCCAACATTGATGCCAGGGGGTTGTTGGACTTCGCTATGCTCAGTTCAACCTACGCGGGCTCCTCTGAGGACAATAATTGAGAAGTAGTAACATATTTACTCTCTGCACGTAAATAATTCCGGGCTTCGTAGTAAGCCTGATGACATAACCAAGCCAGGTAGGGTGGGCCACGCGCCTTACCGTGGCCAACCAAACACTCCCCCATCATCAAAATAGGTGGGCCAACCAAAAGACGTTTGCCCACCCTACCTAGCTGTTTATTGGGTAGCAGCCCGTTACTGGTCTATTTCGGGAATGAGAGAAATGAAGTCATCGTGAAGTTAGACCTCCGAGGTCTTAAAGACCTCGGAGGTCGGGCCGACTTTAGTAGTCCAAACGCCCGTCGTGGCTTCCCTAACTGGAGGCCGTCTTCTGCAATTGACGGAACCGGGCTAATTCCGCTTCTAGTTGTCGGAGTTTAGCTTCGGTAGCTTGTCGGGCTTCTCGTTCCTGTTGCGCGTATGCTTCAGCTACTTGTCGGGCTTCTTGTTCCTGTTGTGCGTGGGCCTCGGCAACGTGTCGGGCTTCTCGTTCCTGTTGCGCGTGTATTTCGGCCACCTGTCGGGCTTCTCGTTCCTGTTGCGCGAGTGCTTTCATAGCTTGTAGCGCCGGCAACATAAATC
>DZAL01000018.1:34423-51328 GCA_022729575.1 Thiomargarita sp. | reverse complement strand
CGTGAGTAGGGTTCTAACAGCATTTGAGCAGACATAATGAGGGAGACCTCGTGGTGTTCAAGAAATCGGTAATCATAGAATAACACCAATTGAAGATGAGTGCAACCTCAATTTAAACCAGGAGTGCAAAGCGAAGCTTTGTTTCAGAACGTCGCTTTGGGTTTGAAATAACTTGAATACCATTACCAATATAATACTACTTAATACAGCAATTCTTGATTCTGTAAACAATTTTGTGATAAAATTGATTACGATGAATTACAATGCCAATGAACTTGATATACATCAAGGATAAGTTGATTTCTATTAGTAAAATGCAAAAGTGTTATATTTCATATAACCATCTAACGAAAAATTTGACAACTTTTTGAAAATGGTCAAATCGGTCCTTTGTTTAACCAAAGGGGAAAATTTTAAAGAGGAACTTTATGAAAGCAAAAATAAGAACAGGGGCCTACCTAACATTAACGGCATTGTCATTTTCTCTAGCCGCCAATGTCTTTGCCGAAGCCACGAAAGATTCATCGCACCCAACTAATCCAGCGGAAATGAAATATGGAGGAGGTGCCAGTGCGATTGATCCAAATGCGGCTCAGACTCCCGCTACACCTGCCGCGCCACCGGTGACGGAGGATGAGTTCAAGAAAGCTAAACAGATTTTCTTTGAACGCTGTGCGGGTTGTCATGGGGTATTACGTAAAGGGGCCACGGGTAAACCGCTCACGCCGGATATTACTTTACCCAGAGGTACTGATTATCTGAAAACGTTTATTACCTACGGCTCACCATTAGGGATGCCTAATTGGGGAACGTCAGGCCAAATGACACCAGAGGAAGTTGATTTGATGGCGCGGTATTTACAGCATGAGCCACCGGTGCCACCTGAATACAGCATGGCCGATATGAAAGCGACCTGGACTGTGGCCATTCCACCAGATAAACGCCCGACTAAAAAAATGAACGATTTCAATATCGACAACATTTTTTCCGTGACTTTACGGGATGCTGGTCAGATAGCTTTAATCGATGGTGATTCTAAAAAAATTCTCGCTATCGTGAAAACAGGTTATGCGGTTCATATTTCTCGTTTATCGGCCTCTGGACGTTATTTGTATGTCATTGGACGAGATGCTAGAATTAACTTAATCGATTTATGGATGGAACAACCTGAGTCAGTGGCTGAAATTAAAGTGGGCTTGGAAGCACGTTCGGTAGAAACTTCCAAGTATAAAGGTTGGGAAGACACTTACGCCATTGCTGGTACTTATTGGCCACCACAATTTGTGATTATGAAAGGAGAGACTTTAGAACCCCTGAAAATCGTCTCTACTCGTGGCATGACGGTGGATACCCAAGTGTACCATCCTGAGCCGCGCGTGGCCGCTATTGTGGCTTCTCACGAACGACCTGAATTTATTGTCAACGTGAAAGAAACTGGTAAAGTCTTATTGGTCAATTATGAGGACCTGAAAAATCTAAAAATCAGTTCCATTGATGCAGCTCCTTTCTTACATGACGGTGGTTGGGATTCTACATTACGCTATTTTCTAACGGCGGCTAACCAATCTAACAAAATTGCGGTCATTGATTCTAAAGAAGGTAATCTGGAAGCGTTAGTTGATGTGGGTAAAATTCCGCATCCTGGGCGCGGTGCTAATTTCATTGATCCCAAGTATGGTCCCGTGTGGGCAACTAGCGATTTAGGTGATGAGGGCATTTCGGTGGTGGGTACGGATCCAGAGAAACATTCTAAGAATGCGTGGAAAGTGGTACGCACTCTCAAAGGTCAAGGGGGTGGCTCGCTGTTTATTAAAACGCATCCCAAATCAACTAATTTATATGTAGATACCGCACTGAATCCAGATGCGGCTATCAGTCAGTCGATTGCCGTGTTTGATATTAATAATCTGGAAGCAGGTTATAAAGTACTTCCAATTGCTGAGTGGGCCGATGTAGGGGGGGGACCAAAGCGTGTGGTACAGCCTGAATTTAATAAGGCTGGTGACGAAGTATGGTTCTCGGTGTGGAATGGTAAAGAGGAGAAGTCGGCGATTGTGATTGTGGATGATAAGACGCGCACTTTGAAACAGGTGATTAAGGATGATCGTATTGTCACGCCTACGGGTAAGTTTAACGTGTATAATACGGTGCATGATGTTTACTAACCGATAAAGATTTGACAACTTTTTGAAAGTTGTCAAATCGATAAAGATTTGACAACTTTTTGAAAGTTGTCAAATCTATTCGGTTTCGGTTAAAGATTTGACAACTTTTCGAAAGTTGTCAAATCGATAAAGATTTGACAACTTTTTGAAAGTTGTCAAATCGATAAAGATTTGACAACTTTTTGAAAGTTGTCAAATCTATTCGGTTTCGGTTAAAGATTTGACAACTTTTCGAAAGTTGTCAAATCTGTCTTCCTGTCTAACCCATATCATTCACCATCTTACTATGAATATGAAATGGCTCCTTGCAATTATTTTCTATATTTTCCCCTCAATGATATTTGCTAACGAATTATCTTCGGATAGACAAAAAACTCTACTTTATTTACTCAGACAAGATTGCGGTTCTTGTCATGGTATGACGTTAAAAGGCGGGTTAGGACCGGCTTTATTACCAGAAACTTTGGCTAACAAACCAACCGAATTTTTAGTACAAACTATTCTTGACGGTCGTCCCAACACCGCGATGCCACCTTGGCGCGGCCTCCTAACTCAGGCGGAGGCAGTTTGGTTAGTGGCAGAATTGGTTAAAGGAATCCCCCATGAGCACTAATTTGTTATTTACCAGTGACCTCAAGCAATTTTTGCTCAACACGGTCATTTTTCTCAGTTTATCTTTTTTTCCCCTATTTAATCAAGCGACTGAATTACGTGGTACAGGTGATTTAGGCGTGGTCGTCGAGCGTGCAACTGGTAGTATTTTAATCGTTGATACCACGACTCGTACCCGTTTAAGTAAAGTAGAAGGTTTCGGCGATTTATCTCATGCGTCAGTCGTATTTTCGCGGGATCAGCGTTATGCTTACGTGTTTGGCCGCGATGGCGGTTTGACCAAAGTAGATATTCTCTTAGGAACAATTGTTAATCGCGTCATTCAAGCTGGCAACAGTATTGGCGGGGCGATTTCGCAAGATGGGCAATTAATTGCCGTGTCCAATTATACCCCAGGTGGAGTTAAACTATTTGCCGCCGATAGTTTAGAATTACTGGCTGATCTTCCAACTAATTCCAAAGTGGTCGGTTTAGTGGATGCGCCAGGGCAACGATTGGTCTTTAGTTTATTTGACACCGGAGAAATTTGGGTAGCGGATGTGCATAATCCGCGACAGCCGGAGATAAAAAAATTCACCAATGTTGGCAAACAACCTTATGATGCGCTCATTTTTCCAAACGGACGTTATTATCTGGCTGGTTTATTTGGAGAAAAAGGGTTTGCTTTGTTAAATTTATGGCAGTTAGAAGCCGGCGTGAAACGCATACTACCTGATTATGGCAAAGGTGAAGAAACCTTGCCGGTCTATAAAATGCCACATTTAGAAGGCTGTGGCATCACGGATGACCATCTGCTAGTGCCCGCGGTCGGCCAACACACGGTGTTAGTGATTGATCGGCACACTTGGCAGCAGGTTAAATCTATTCCGGTGCATGGACAACCGGTGTTTGTGATGGCGAGACCTGATGGACGACAGGTGTGGGTCAATTTTGCTTTACCTGACAATGATACCGTGCAGGTGATTGATACTACCGATTTTTCTATTATCAAAACGCTCACCCCTGGCAAAGCGGTATTACATTTAGAATTTACTCCTCGCGGTGAAGCGGTGTGGGTGTCAGTGCGTGATGAGGACCGCCTAGTCGTTTATAATACAGAAACTTTTGAATCCATTGCTACTTTGCCGGCCGATAAACCCAGTGGTATTTTCTTTACGGCACGCGCTCATAAAATAGGGCAATAAACATGGCGAATCAACCATCGTGTCCGGTACAACTCAATGTTTTACAAAAGCAATTACTGAATGATTTTCAAAAAAAGTTTCCCTTATCACCCACGCCGTTTGCTGAGATTGCGACTCGTTTACAAGTTACGGAAGAGGCAGTGTTAGAAGCCTTGGCGGAGTTGAGTCAAGCCGAGATGATTAGTCGGGTAGGAGCCGTGATGCGACCGCATCGACTTGGCGTAAGCACGTTAGCGGCGATGGCGGTACCTGAAGAGTTGATAGCAACCGTCGCAGATGTGGTCAGCTCACTGCCAGAGGTTAATCATAACTATGAAAGAGAGCATAAGTTCAATCTATGGTTTGTGATTACCGCAACGACCGAGGCACATCTACAAGTGGTGATCAGAGAAATTGAAAACCACACCGGCTTGGGAGTGATGTCTTTACCGATGTTAGAAAATTATCATGTGGACTTGAGTTTTGATTTGAAATGGCAAACTAATTAATTCATAAGGTGCCGTGGTTTGGGCAATCAGGAAAGGAGAAATGGAGAATACTCAAAATAAAACCCAGTTACTCATTCAAGCGATTCAAGAAGGTTTGCCTTTGGTCTCACATCCTTATGCAAATATTGGACGACGCATTGGTTTGACGGAAGCCGAAGTCATTACTAAACTTACCGAATTGTTAGCCAATGGGACGATTAAACGCCTGGGAGTGGTGGTGCGTCATCGCAAACTAGGGTATCAAGCGAATGCCATGATCGTATGGGATGTCCCTGAGGAGCAAGTGACGCAATTGGGGCAGTGTTTAGGCCAATTTGATTTTGTCACGTTATGTTATCGTCGCCCGCGTCATCTACCTGAGTGGCCTTATAATCTGTTTTGTATGATTCATGGTCAAACGCGAAAAACGGTGATGGCACAAGTCGATTGGCTCATTGATAATTGTGGGCTACACTCGATTCCACATGAAATCCTATTCAGTACCCATTGCTTTAAACAACGAGGCGCCGTGTATAAACCACGAGAATTCATCACCTCCAAAAAATTGGTTTCACTACCTGGAAAGGTGAATGCCTATAGTATATTTCCTAATGGTTAGGAGACACGCCCTACCACCCCCAACCACCCCCAACCCCTCCTTAGTAAGGAGGGGAGTTCTTCTCGTTCCCACGCGCCAGCGTGGGAATGCCGTCTGGACGCGCCAGCGTCCCTTTCCCGCAACGCTGGCGCATTGCCCACAGCATTCCCACGCTGGCGCGTGGGAACGAGAAGAATAAAGGGGGAGTTTAGCCGAAATCAGTCCCCCTCTTTCTCCCCTCCTTACTCAAGGAGGGGTTGGGGGTGGTTAACATACTGACAATTAGGAATCATACTATAATCCTAAACGAAACATCAACACTATCCATGCCACATACCAGACCATTAAACAAATATCCCACTCCATGGACGACATCGACCGTAAAATTATTAATTCCTTGCAAGAAGGTTTTCCCATTAGTGAGAGACCTTATGCCGAAGTAGCCGAGCGTTTAGGCTTGAGTGAGGACGATTTGCTTTCTCGTTTAACACAATTATTGGCACAAGGTCTATTGAGTCGATTTGGCCCTTTATACCATGCCGAGCGTCTTGGCGGTGGCTTGACTTTGGCCGCGATACAGGTCCCCACGCCAGAGTTTGAACGAGTCGCTAATATCGTCAATAGCTTTCCTGAAGTTGCTCACAATTATGCGCGTGACCATTATTTCAATATGTGGTTTGTGTTAGCGACCGAAACCGTGGAACAAATTCAAAAAATTATTGACGATATAGAGACACAAACTCAGTTAACAGTATATAATATGCCGAAACAAGCGGAATATTATCTTGAGTTGAAATTGGAGGTTTGAGATGAAATCCCCTATTGATGAAGTTGACCGCCGCATTATTCAAGCCACACAAGCGGGAATACCGCTCACACCTCGTCCCTATCACACCATTGCCGAGCAAGTGGGCTTAACCTCTGAGGAGGTGATGGCGCGTCTTAAACGGATGTTAGCTGAGGGCATGATTCGGCGAATTGCGGCGGTGCCTAATCATTACCAACTGGGTTATCGAGCTAACGGGATGTCCGTATGGAAGGTTCCTGATGAACAAATTGACGAGTTAGGTAAACAGATGGGCGCGTTAGAATTTGTCAGCCATTGCTATCATCGCCCCACTCACCCTCCACTTTGGAATTATAATTTATTTGCCATGGTGCATGGCAAGACTCGTGAAGAGGTAGAATATAAAGTACATCAAATGAGTGATTTGTTAGGAAAATACGATTTAGGACATGAAATTTTGTATAGTACCCGTATTTTGAAAAAAACTGGGTTAAGAATTGTTTAAACATAACGCACCACCCCCGGCCCCTCCTTGGTAAGGAGGGGAGTACGCACCACCACCCCCTACCCCTCCTTGGTTAAGCACAACCACCCCCGGCCCCTCCTTGGTAAGGAGGGGAGTACGCACCACCACCCCCTACCCCTCCTTGGTAAGGAGGGGAGTCAATTCTGCGACTTAAGTGGTGCGTACTCCCCTCCTTATCAAGGAGGGGTAGGGGGTGGTTAAAAAAATCTGACTTTTTCCCTGCCACCCTAACTTCCCAACAATTTATCATGTTACGCATCTCTCAATATCTCAAAGAACTCATACATCCTACTCCATTAACTCCACCGCGGCCGCCCACGGGTCCAGTCGTTATCTGGAACCTCATTCGTCGTTGTAATTTGACTTGCAAGCATTGTTATTCGATTTCAGCGGACAAACCGTTTGCCGGTGAATTGTCCACTGCCGAAATTTTTTCAGTCATGGCTGATTTAAAAGCATTTGGAGTCAAAGTGCTGATTTTATCTGGCGGGGAGCCATTATTACATCCTGATATTTTCACCATTTCACAACACGCCAAGACCCTGGGTTTTTATGTGGGCTTGTCCACCAACGGCACGTTAATTGATGAAAAGAATATCAACGACATCACTAAAATTCGTTACGATTATGTTGGTATCAGTTTAGATGGAATAGGAGATACGCATGATGCGTTTCGTCGGCAACCGGGTGCGTTTGCTAAGTCTTTACACGCTATTCGTTTATGTCAAGCCCATGGTATTAAAGTCGGTATCCGCTTTACCTTGACCAAGGATAATGAAAATGAGTTTACTCGGATATTAGAATTGGTTGAAGAGGAAAATATAGATAAATTCTATTTATCTCATCTGAACTATGCAGGAAGAGGTAATACCAATCGTAAAGATGACGTTATTCACCAAATGACGCGGCAAGCAATGGATACATTATTTGAACATTGCTGGCAACAGATAAAGGTCGGACCTCCTAGAGAATGGGTAACGGGTAACAATGATGCGGATGGCGTTTATTTACTCTTTTGGGTAAAACAATACTTTCCGGAGCAAGTAGCGCATATTTATACTAAATTAACTCAATGGGGCGGCAATTCGTCTGGGGTGAATGTGGCCAATATTGACAATGTAGGCCAGGTCCACCCGGACACGTTTTGGTGGAATTATTCCTTAGGCAATGTCACAGCGCGTCCATTTTCAGAGATTTGGACCGACACGTCGGACCCTTTGATGGCGGGATTGAAACAACGTCCACGCCCGCTAAAAGGTCGTTGTGCGCGGTGTCGTTATCAAAATATTTGTGGCGGTAATACGCGAGTACGTGCTTACCAATTAACGGGAGACTTTTGGGCGGAAGACCCCGCCTGTTATTTATTGGATGAAGAAATTGGAATTTAAAGTTTAATGGCCGGTATTTTCCATTGACAGGGAGCACCGCCTTTGGAGTCCAAATCTTTTAGATTTGGGTAGTCCCAAGATAATGGAGGTTGTGGCAATCCCTACCAGCTAATGGCGAGATTAACACCCAGGGGCTGGATTTTCTAAATCTGGCAGGCTGCTAGGTTTCCTAAGCCTTCAAGGCTTAGGAAACTTTAAATTCTTTGGATGTTAAGACCTCCATTAATTTGGAGGAGTCCAAAACCGGTTTTGGACTCCTAAAGTTATGGAGTCCAAAACCGGTTTTGGACTGAAGTTATGTTTACCGTCTGACTCGCAAACGATGAACACTAAACAATCCAGCCGCATCCATCCATACTTGTGCTGGCTGAAAGCCCGCGGCACTCGCTAAATTCTGAAATTCTGTGACGGTATATTTATACGAGTTTTCGGTATGAATGTTCTCCCCTTCGGCAAACGCAAACCGCTGTCCATCCACTTGAATCTCTTGTACACACTTGCTGACTAGGTGCATCTCCACACGCCCCAGTTGGTTGTTATAAAAGGCGTGATGTTCAAACTCGGTGAGTTTGAAATCCGCCTGTAATTCGCGGTTGAGGCGCGTCAACAAATTGAGATTGAATGCTGCCGTAACGCCTTGGGCATCATTGTAGGCAGCATGAAGATGGGTCGGATCTTTTTTCAGGTCGACCCCTATCAGTAATGCACCCTTTGGCCCTAATAGGTGCGCCACTCGTTGCAATAACTCTTGCGCGGCTGAGGGTTCAAAATTGCCAATACTGGAACCGGGGAAGAAAGCGACTCGATTTTTCTCGTTCCCAGGTGCCGGCCTGAAAACACTGCTACAGGGTAACTGAAAATCGGTTGTGTAGTCGGCACAAATGGCGTGAATCTCTAGTTTAGGGTAGTCGGTGGCCAGCGAGTGGACCGAGTGTAAGAGATGGTCTTTCGAAATGTCAATGGGCAAATAGGCAACCGGTTGCAGGGCATCGAGTAGTACGCGGATTTTTTTGCTGCTACCGCTTCCCAGTTCCAATAACCAACATCCTCTTCCTAGCTGCATGGCCATTTCCTCTCCATGTTCATGGAAAATCCCAATTTCGGTACGAGTGGGATAGTATTCTGGCAATTCAGTAATTTGGTCAAACAGTTGAGATCCATACTGGTCATAGAAAAACTTTGGTGGAATGGTTTTGGGTTGGACCGACAGGCCCTTTAACACTTCTGCTTTTAAATCGGCCATGGTGGGGTGTAAGTCATAAAAATGGATGTTAGCGGTGTTCATTGTAGGTCCTCCGCCAACCGAAATCCTTTGAATTGCCAACGTTCATGAGGGTAGAAAAAGTTACGGTAAGTGGGGCGAATATGATTGGCAGGAGTGACACAGGAGCCGCCGCGCAAGACGAATTGATTGCACATAAACTTACCATTATATTCTCCTAAGGCACCGGCGGCAGGACGATAGCCAGGGTAAGGCGTGTAAGGTGAGTGGGTCCATTCCCAAACGTCACCGTACATTTGTAACAACTCATCCCCTTTGCTGGCGGCGACGATGGGGTGTAAGAAACCCGTGTCTCGCAAATTACCCGTTATCGGCAACTGCCGCACGGCGACTTCCCATTCCGCTTCGCTTGGCAACCGTTGGTCTTTCCAAGTGGCAAACGCATTCGCTTCATAATAACTGACATGACACACCGGCGCCTCGGTTCTCAAGGGTTGCATTCCAGCCAAAGTCATTTGCCACCATTGATGCTCTATGTTTTCCCAATACAAGGGGGCTTGCCAACTCTGTTTACGAATAGTACTCCAACCATCTGACAGCCATAATTCTGGGCGTTCATAACCCCCTGCTTCCATAAATTCTAAATATTCCCCATTGGTGACTAATCGTGATGCCAGTCGAAACGGTAAGAGGAGAACTTGGTGCCGAGGCAATTCGTTGTCGTAAGCAAAACTTTCTCCTGTATAACCGATGTTGTCTAAACCTCCCGAATATTCTAGCCACTTCAGGGGTGGTGCGGTGCCGTTGGGCATGGTGGGCAAGTCTTCATGATAGGGGGGGCGTAACGGGTTAAACGCCAGGTTATATTTGATGTCAGTGAGGAGCAATTCTTGATGCTGTTGTTCGTGATGGAGGCCAATGAGGAGACGATGGGCAATGGTTGGCCAGTCTTCGGCTTTGGCTGTTTCAATGAGTTGTGCCATCTGTTCATCGAGGTAGGCTCGATAACGATAGACTTCGGCTACAGTAGGACGAGATAACAGTCCACGTTGTGGGCGGGGAAAAAATTGCCCGACTTGTTCATAGTAGGAGTTGAATAGGTAACGGAAGCGTGGATGAAACGGTTGATAGTGGGGCAAAAAATCGGTCAAGATAAAGGTTTCATAAAACCAGGTCACATGGGCCAAATGCCATTTGGCGGGACTGGCTTCCGGAGTGGTTTGGATGACGTAATCTTCAATTTGAAGAGGTGCACAGATGGTTTCGCTGTCTTGGCGCACGGTGCGGAATTGCTGGAGTGCGGCCAGGCGAGTGAAACTCCCTGTTTGAGGGTTAAGGCCAGGATTGGGTGTTATCATTCACTGCTTCCTTTGGTCGTGGTTGGGGTAGTTTTAAAATGAGGTTCAGATTTGACAACTTTCAAAAAGTTGTCAAATCTCAAATCTGTCGACATTTAGGTTTTGGTCGATAGAGCCAATTTTATTATCTCACCTTACGCACCACCACCCCTAGCCCCTCCTGGCTAAGGCGGGGAATATCCCCTACGATTCAGGTGGTGCCTACTCCCCTCCTTACCAAGGAGGGGTTGGGGGTGGTGGTGCGTAAGGTGAGTTATTATTTGTTGCTTAACATGACATGAGTTGTCATTTTTGCTTCTAAGAAATTGATGGGAAAATTTAACCCATATTTCTTGGTTGGGTGGTTCAAGGTGTTAAATATCCGGTCCCAAAAACCTTGAATACCATAATTACCCACAAAATGAGTATGATGAAGGTCATGAAAATCCGATTGAATGAAAAATATTGACAACGAACTGTGACCTTCCAGGTTATAAGCATTACTGATGAGAGTCCATGCTAAAAGTTGATTAATATCATAGCCAAAGATAAATATTGGCAAGAGATCGATGATAGTTGTAATACAATATTCAAGTAGGCTTTTATGCCCCGCCACAAAACTAGAGGTATCTCTAAATTCATGATGCTTGCGGTGTATCTTTATGAATCGTTTCTGATGTAAGACTCGATGTACCACGTAGAACAGAAAATCCGCCATGGTGATGCTCATGAAAAACCATCCCAAGTTCAGTAACCAGTTATCGCTGCTTTCTACTTCTTGGGCTAGATAGAGGATAATGAACGAAGCGATTAAACCTTGAACGCTAGATACAAATATCTCTTTTAGGGTGAATGCAGGATACGTCTGCTTCTTGACTTCAGCAACTCTGGTCGTCAATTTCTTTTTCCAGGCATCGTTTTTCTTAATAACTTGTTCAATGACATAACCAATACCATAAAAGGAAGTCAAGCTAACAAACCAGTATAGAAGAACGTTAGTCACCAAATCAGTTTCAAGGTGTTGTAGCAGAACTGCAAAAAACCATTGAAAAATAACACAACTGATTGCAATTTTTACAAAAAACTCTAACTCGGAAAAATAATCAAAAATTTTCTGCATAGATTCTCCTGTCGTAAATGATAAGTATTGAAGCCAAAATTTTTGGTAGTCAGGTACCAGGTAGTGGTTTAAACCTGACAGGTGCTCTGCGACCTGTCAGGTTTGAGAGCTTGACCACTACTTATTGCATTACTACCTCATTTTCTATTTTCTTTGAGTGAGATTGAAGAGTTAAATTGGGTTCGACCATTAGCTTCTTGTGGTCGATATGAAGTTTTTTCAAGGGCGACATGGCATTCACCATCCCTAGTACAATGCCCGTATTACTAATGACAATGACGCTTAGAAGTCCTATATGTAAAAGAAACATTCCACTGATATTGATAACTCCAGGCACCGTCAGAGTCAGCAAACTCTTCTTGAGATTGGCATCGAGGCTGTTTGCCAGTTCGAACAGTTCGGGTAAGTGTGATAAATTGCCATCCATCAATACCACTTGGGCCATATCTGTAGCGACCGTGGAGGCACCCCGTAATGAGATGGAAATATTGGCTTTGTTCAACGCAATCGCGTCGTTAATACCATCTCCAATAAAGCACACCGTCCTCCCTTCCCTTTGGAGTTGTTCGACAATTTCCGCTTTCTCTTCAGGGAGAACATCATAAAAATAGTTGGCTATTCCCAGTGATTTGGCCAGTTTTTTGGTCGGTTGTTTGTGATCCCCGGACATAATAGCAATTTGTTTGATGCCGCGTTGCCGTAAATCGGCGATAACCCTTTTAACTTCGGGTCGCACCGCGGCTTGTATCTCAATAGCGCCGCTGATTTGGTCGTTGATGGCCACCATAACCAAGGAATGACCTTCACGATGGGTGGCCGTCTGTGCCTATTTGATTGATGGTGGCAGAGTGATTCCTTCCTGTTTCATAAAACGAGAACTGCCCACTTTGATTACCAGGTGGTCAAGTTGAACCGAGATACCAAAACCAATTTGATACTTGGAGTCATCTATTTCAGGCAAACTCAAGTGGAGTGCCTCGGCTTTTTTAATAATCGCTTTGGCCACCGGATGATTTAGCTTACGTTCAGCCGCGGCCGCATATTTTAAAATCTCCTCTAGTGGAAAGTCGCTACAGGTGATAATTTGTCCGACTTCGGGTTGTTCAGTGGTCAAGGTCCCGGTTTTATCAAAGATGACTGTATCCACCTGTTTCAAAAATTCAATGGCACGTCCATCTTTAATCAGAATACCTTGATAGGAAGCCAGGCTGATATGATTGAGAGTGCCGAGTGAACCGGTCAATCGGAGGGGGCCACTGATGTTGCAATATAAAACACCTATGGTAGCCACCGGTCCCAGTATTGGAAAGACTAACGCACTTAAAGCCAATAAAGGAACTGCCGCTTTATCCGCCCAATCTTCACTGATCGTTTGGAAATGGGTTTTAAAATTGGCCGATTTGGTTAAAATTTGGCCGATTTTAGCAATCGCGGTATCTTGGCCGGTATATTTCACCTTTACTAAAATTCTGCCATTGGCGACGACGGTGGAAGCGAACACTTGTTCACCTACCATTTTTTCGACCAATTGCGATTCACCAGTTAGGGCATGTTGGTCAATCATCGTAGCTCCTTCAGTAATACAACCATCGACGGGCACCACTTCACTGGCATTGACTACCACAATGTCATTCACTTGAATGCTGGCCAAGGGAATTTCTATCTCAACTTCGTCTTTAATCGTCCAAACTTGACGAGGTTGTTGTTCAAACGCATGGGCAATGATTTTGAGAGAATGGTCTTGGGTTTTAATCGTGACTTTTTGTCCCTGATGATGTAGCCAGGTAGCGACCGACCCTGCAAAGTACTGTCCGATGAGAGGTATGAAAGAGATTAACAGGGTATCCAGTACATATCCGTTCACTTGATTCCGTTTCAAAAGGGCTTCTTCGGCCCGTCTGAAAGTGGGCATGGTAAGATAGGTATAAAGCGCTATATTCAACAAAGCGGCTTGCGGATAAACAAATTGCCGAACCACTGCGACCCCGATGTTAAGGGTACTCAGTTTGACGTAATGTTCTTGTTTTTTAATAGCAATCTCAGTGGAACTCTTGGTCTGCGGTTTAACGAGTTGAGTGGGCGACGCAGTATTAACCAGGTCCGTGGTTGGACTTTTACGTGTGTCCCGATATTTTTCAAACATTCTTACACCAACATAACTGACTAATAAAACACCCAAATCTAATAACATCTGAATTTAATCTCCATATTTGTTACTTACCTTACAGATGATCGCACTCTTGACACGAACAAAAAAGTTTTATCTCGGTATAAATTTTCTCGGACTTCTCTATATTCATAGAGATTGTATAATTAAATGGAGGTTGACCTTATTTTGGTTATTTTAACATACCTCTATTAAATTGCAAGGGCCACCTAATTTTTTGACTGAAAGAGTTTCCGTTTGGTAGTCCTCAACTTTCTATTTGCTGCTGATGCACCACTGCTACGTGATGCCACCATTGATTTTTTGAAAACTTGGTCCAGAGGGAAAAGTATGAGGTTTATATTTCTGACATCGTCGTAGCCGACATTGAAGCGACGAAAAATCTTGAAACCAGGACTAAACTGTTAAACGTACTCACTGCTTATCCGATACGTTTTGTGACGGAGAAAATGTCTCCCGAAATTGTCAGACTGGCGGACTTCTATTTGCAACCAGGGGCAATTCCTCTCAAAAGTCAAGTTGATGCCTTTCATCTGGCCATTGCGGTGGTAAACCAGATGGATATTTTGCTGACTTGGAACTATAAACATCTTGCCAATGTTAATCTGGTGGGTTCATCTAATTGGCCAGGCCATTTTGAGAGGTTTTCAAGGTGGCAGGTGTCAACGGGCGACTTTTCAGATAGCATGAAGTGCCATTTTTTATAACTGACTCCGTTTCAAATCGTTTTCCTAAACATGCCAAGTTTAATAAAACTAGACTATGAAATATTTTCAATGAGTTATAACTTTGGTAGTCCCCACAAACCAATGGAGGTATTAAAAATCAAGGCGTTCTCAAAAACCGTGAAATTCCTCTGAACTTATACTATTTTCTCTGCGCCCTCTGGAGCGCAATAAGGATTATTGCGCCACCGCTCGCAATAATCCTTATTGCACTCCAACAAACTTTGACCCTACGGTGTTGGAGTGAACGATGTTCATTCCAACCTACATGACTACATCATTAGACCGGCCAAATTTTTTAGTTCCGTCAAAATTCTACCAAGGTACTCACCATGAAAATTTTTCAAGAACTTTATCTCAACTTACAGAACTATGACCAGGCATCTGTTGTCGAACAACTGGAAAAGCACCTAATAACGGGCTGGTTGCGTGAAACTAGCCGTGAACATCGAGTGGGTCCCAACCAGTTGTCCATTTTTCGTTTCAACTGTTTTAAACGTTTGGCGAGAGACAATGAAGACGTGCCCAGTGCGTTACTCTGGTTAACGGAAACAACGCCGACACCACTTTTTGTATCTAACATCCTCCCTGATGGTGGAAAAATTAGAGAACTGTCTGGTGACCAATAAGTTCTGAATCATGAATTTTATGGTATAATTAATCTCCTAAAAACTACTTTTATAGTAATATTCACCTACTGTTGTACTTTTCGAGGGATAACACCCCTTCGAGGGGTGTTATCCCTGCTGGCTGGCCAAACTCATTATGGGACAACTGGATAAGGATATTACTATACTACATAGGTTAACGGTTATGAAAATCCCGGTCAAGTTGGTGTCATTAAGTACTGAAGCAGAAATTCGGCGGTATTTTCCCTCACCCCAGCGACCCCTCTCCCAGAGGGAAAGGGACGAAAGAACATACCAGAAAATTTATACTTCAGTACTTACAACCAAATCTTATCTGAATTTCATGATAAAATGGTTAAACCACTAGCAGACGAACTCCAAATCACTGTGGAACTCACTCCACCTGAAATCTGCTTGGCGGATAAGCTACCGAAGTCTTTCAAATTATTTAAAAACTGCTCCAGACTGGCCAATAAAACTACGGGAAGCGCTTATCCATCGGATCGGGAACGATTGCCCCTGAAATCGAGCGTGGTCGCTGGCAAATTTATTTATTGGAAGTCCTCATAGGTATGGACGAGGTTTCTTAAACCGGGGCCTGATTCGTTGGGCCAAAGTCTTCTAACTTTAGGGACTCGGGGTCTCAAAACCAACTAACAGTGAAGAACATTTTTATAACTGAAGCAGAATTTTTCTAGCCTAATAACGACCTTTACCCTGGTCCGGTTTAGGATGCCTGATACCTAAACTGGGAAGGATTGAGAAATTCAGTAAAATCAAGGTGTCCCAAAGCTTCGAGAGTTAGGACATTTAGTCCTTAGAAAACTAGCCAGTGGGAGGTAGGCACGACCGAAAATACCGTAAATTTTCTGCTTCAGTACTTCAAACTTAAATTTCTGCTTAGGTACTGTCAAATGTGAGCAGAGCCGTTTCTTACGAGGAAATAACTATGGATGATTTTTTATGGCGAGCATTACTAGGTGGGATGGGAGTGGCGTTAATCACGGGACCGTTAGGCTGTTTCATCGTCTGGCGACGTTTAGCCTATTTTGGTGACACCCTAGCCCATTCGGCTTTATTGGGAGTCGCGTTGGGATTTTTATTGGGATTAAATTTGAATGTGAGCATTATAATGGTATGCGTAATTATCGCCATTCTGTTGGTGTTATTGCAACCACAGCAACGATTAGCCAGCGATACTTTATTGGGAATTTTGGCCCATAGCACCTTATCGTTAGGATTAGTGACTTTGACTTTTTTGCCAGGAATACGAATCGATTTGATGTCTTACCTATTTGGTGATTTATTGGCTATTAGTCACCACGATTTATATTGGATTTATGGTGGCGGCCTCTTCGCGTTAGGCAGTTTGCTCTGGCTCTGGCAATCGTTGTTAGCCATGACTATCCATGAAGAATTGGCCCAAGTAGAAGGCGTGAAGGTGGTTTGGGTACGACTGTGGTTTATGTTATTAATGGCGCTGGTCGTAGCGGTAGCCATGAAAATAGTTGGAATTTTATTAATCACCTCCTTGCTAATTATTCCCGCCGCCACCGCCCGGATTTTTGCCCGGACCCCGGAACAAATGGGGCTATTAGCGAGTATATTAGGAATGTCAGCCGTGATAATGGGACTCAGTCTTTCGTGGCATTGGGATACTCCCGCCGGTCCTTCCGTCGTCATTGCCGCGACGTTATTGTTTATCGTCACTTTATTTTTACCAAAAAAGTTGCTAGGTGGAGAATAATAATCTACTCCTCTTACGCATAATCACCCCCAGCCCCTCCTTAGCCATGAGGAGAGTAGGTGCCAATGAAGTTGACCTCAAAGAGAGTTGACAACTTTTTGCAAGTGGTCAAATCAAAATTAGTAAGTGTAACCCACCTAACTGATCAAAATTCGACAGGTAGTGGGCCACGATAAACCTGTAGTACACCCTACTTGGCTACTTAGATTTGACAACTTTCAAAAAGTTGTC
>DZAL01000018.1:1289-34323 GCA_022729575.1 Thiomargarita sp. | reverse complement strand
AAATCTGCTTTGGCTACTTAGATTTGACAACTTTCAAAAAGTTGTCAAATCTGCTTTGGCTACTTAGATTTGACAACTTTCAAAAAGTTGTCAAATCTGCTACCGATTTTAAGTTAAAGAGGAACCATTATGATGTTTAGTGTCAATTTGCTACGACAGTTAGAGATACTTGAACCTGGCCTTAAGAATTTACTGTGGATGATTTTGGAGGAAATCGAACGACACCGGGAAGATTCGGTCACCAAAACGGAGTTTAATGAACTCAAGGAGATTGTGAGAGACCTCAGTCACGCGGTGAAAGACTTGACGCTGGCCCAGGCCCGCACCGAACAACGCTTGGAAGAGTTAACCCTGGTACAAACCGCGTTAGCCCAGGCGCAAACCCGCACCGAACAACGCTTGGAAGAGTTAACCCTGGCACAAACCGCGTTAGCCCAGGCGCAAGCCCGCACCGAACAACGCTTGGAAGAGTTAACCCTGGCACAAACCGCGTTAGCCCAGGCGCAAGCCCGCACCGAACAAGAAATTGCTAAGTTATCTCATGGTTTGAATACAACCAGAAGTCAAGTGGGCGGCTTATCCAAGAGTGTGTCTTATGCGTTGGAAAATGAGGCCTTCCGAAAACTGCCAGCGTATCTGAAAACTCATCATCAATTAGAGATAACTGAACGTTTTGTACGTCGGTTTATTGGTGGGGAGGAAATCAATTTATTTGCCAAAGCGACCCGTCATGGACAAGAAGTATTGATAGTGGGAGAGACCGTGTTGAAGTTGGATGACCGTTCCAAATTGCGAAAATTGGCAAATCATGTTAACGGGGTCCAACAGGTATTCTCTCAACCTATCGTCCCTTTACTCATCACACATGTAGTTCATCCTGCGGTCCTTGACCTGGCACAGGCCCGGGGGATAGTGGTGGTACAGAGTTTTGAATGGGATTAACGGAGCGAAACTCGGCCCATTTGACTAAAATTCGAGGTAGTCCTGAAATCTGGGTGAGAGCCTGGGACTGGGTAGTGATGCAATAGGTAGTGGTCGAGCTCTCAAACCTGACAGGTCTTCGAGACCTGTCAGGTTTAAACCACTACCTGGTGCATGACTACTAAGTACTGAAGCAGAAATTTTCTCCTATTTTCTTTCACCCCTCTCCCTCTGGGAGAGGGGTCGGGGGTGAGGGAAAATACCGCCGAATTCATGCTTCAGAACTTAATTTTTGGAGGAATATAGATATTTTCCAAAGAGTAACGGCAGTCCTGCCATGGTAATCCAAAAATAGGTCATCATAATCTCTACCCAGCCTCCACCAAAGCCACCGTATAAATGTCCAAATCGTTGCATATAAAATCCATATTCTTGAATGGATAATGGATGTGTTAATATCATTCCTCCCCACCCGCTCAAAATGGTTAACAGTAATAAATAGGTCCAATACCACCACTTTCTTAAAATATAATACATCGAATTAATATTTTGGTTGACCCACCATAAAGCTAGAGGAAGAATAAAGACAAACAAGACAAACAAGATTCGAATTTCCCGAATTCTAGCAAACATCAAATTGAATCCCAACACTAACAAACAGGCCATGGGAAAACTCTTTATCAAAGGTTGCCAACGGGTCAATGTTGGAGCCGTGTTGAATTGAAAAAAACCGACCAAACTAGGTAACCACAATCCGCCAAATATCAGAAAAAGAAAGCCCAAAGTTTCATAAGGATAGAGTAAATTATGATAAGCTCCCGTGCTTGGAACATAAGCCTCCCACCATACTATTCTATAAGTTACCCAGGTGATGACTGGAAAACTACTTAATAAAAGTCGTTTTAACCATTTATCATCACTGGTTATCAAGTAAATAAACGGTAATAAAAGCAAAGTTTCTCTACAAAATACAGCAATGCTAGAGATAATACATAATACGAAGGAATGACGAGTAACTATCGCCATCATCCCGATTACCATGAAAAAATAACCTAATAAATCGTTGGGACTGGTATGCACCGGAAACTTAAATGCCATCAAAATCGGAGGTGCCGTTAGGAATAGCACACTCCCTAAAATAGCGGTCTGCCAAGCCGACGATCTGGCCAAATCCTGCCATAGCCACTTCAGGTAAACATATAAACTGATGACCGTAGCCATCAACCATAGCCATCCCCAAACAATAAATATTTGGTAGAATAAATTCTTAACCGCCGTTTCTCCCATCACCGGAGTTTCTAACGCCTGAAACGTTATCCACACCAACCATTTGCCTAAAATTCTAAATTTATAGGGTGACTCCTGTTGCCACATCCATTGTTCGATCCACTCTCTCACGGGCCAATTTTTGGCTTCTCCAACTAACTCATAAGCCAAGGCTTCTGGACCGCTCAAACTACTTCCTGTTAAATATAAGTTGACATAAACTACACTCGTGACTAGACTAATCAGGAATAAGTTAATCGAAACTTCTTTGAGGTTAAACATAGATTATTTATTGTAGCAGTGAGTGGTAAATATCTAAAATGGGTAGTCCCTACCAGCCAATGGGGATAAGTACTGAAGCAGAAATTTTCTCGTATGTGCTTTCGCCCATTTCCCTCTGGCAGGGGGCCGGGGGTGAGGGGAAATACCATAGAATTTATGCTTCAGTACTTAACAAGAAATTTTCAAATGGATACTTGTTAGCTACCCATCTCATCAGTCAGGCTAATTTATATCAAAATACTCAAAAACACAAAATGTCCATAATTATCAACCCCATAAAAATAAATTTTGCATTTTTCCAAAACTTAGTCTATCCTAAGATGATACTTGAAAGTCTGACTCAACGAAAGTACAAAATACCCCTTGTATTCCCGCCCATCTGGTCAGCAACTTACTCCCATTTATCCCTCTGGAGTAAATAAATTATTATTTTTCAATAAGTTAGGGTGATTATTCGAAAACTGCTTGATTTTTTAGGTAGTTACGGGTTAATATTATTCCCAATAATTTTTATCACTTACTTTTTATCCAATTTTTGGTATTTAGGAGAGGCTTAAATGAGTGCAGTCAATCAACTCACTGAAATGACTGGTGCTGATATTCTCGTCAATTGCCTGGTGCAAGAGGGAGTCGAAATTGTCTTCGGCTATCCTGGCGGCTCGGTGCTGTATATTTATGATGCGTTATTTAAACAAAATTCCATTCGGCATATTTTAGTCCGTCATGAGCAAGCGGCGACCCATGCCGCCGATGGCTATTCTCGTGCCACCGGCAAACCTGGCGTGGTGCTGGTGACTTCTGGCCCTGGCGTGACCAATACGATTACTGGCATCGCCACAGCTTATATGGATTCTATACCCATGGTGATTATCACCGGCCAGGTGCCTACCAGTTTGATTGGCAACGATGCCTTTCAAGAAGTCGATTCGGTGGGCATTTCGCGCCCCTGTGTGAAACATAACTTTTTGGTTAAAGATGTCAGTAAATTAGCTGAAACTATTAAGAAGGCTTTTTATTTAGCCGTGTCTGGCCGACCAGGCCCGGTGCTGGTGGATATTCCTAAAGATGTGACGGCACAAAAAACTTGGTTTGAATATCCAGAAAGCATTGAAATGCGTTCTTACAAACCCGTGTTTAATGGTCACCCGGGCCAAATCCGGAAAGCCGCAGAGTTACTGTTGTTGGCTAAACGTCCGGTGATTTATACGGGTGGTGGTGTGGTGTTAGGAAATGGGTCTGCGGAATTGGTGGAGCTTACCAGAATGTTGGGTTATCCCATTACTCAAACGCTGATGGGACTGGGCTCCTATCCCGCTACGGATCCGCAATTTATTGGCATGTTGGGAATGCACGGTACTTACGAGGCGAATATGGCAATGCACGAATGTGATGTGCTGTTAGCCGTGGGCGCACGTTTTGATGACCGCGTGACTGGAGACGTGAAACAATTTTGTCCGCAAGCCAAAATTATCCATATTGACATCGACCCCTCGTCGATTTCCAAAAATGTCAAAGTCGATATTCCTATTGTGGGCACTGTGGATCGAGTGCTACGTGACCTGATTAAGGCGATTAAAGAGAGCGGTAAACAAACCGATGCCGATATGTTAGCTAATTGGTGGCAGCAGATTGATACCTGGCGAGCCACCAATTGTTTACGCTATGATCGTAAGAGTCAGTTAATCAAGCCGCAATTTGCGATTGAAAAACTTTATGAAATCACCAAGGGTGATGCCTATGTGACCTCTGATGTGGGTCAACATCAGATGTTTGTGGCGCAATTTTACAAATTCACGAAACCTCGTCGTTGGATTAATTCTGGCGGCTTGGGCACAATGGGTTTTGGAATGCCGGCGGCGATGGGTGTGAAACTGGCGTTTCCTCAAGAAACGGTGGTGTGTGTGACCGGTGAGTCTAGTATTCAAATGTGCATTCAAGAATTATCCACTTGTAAGCAATTCGATTTACCGTTAAAAATTCTCAATCTCAATAACGGCTACATGGGTATGGTGCGACAATGGCAAGAGATGTTTTATGATAAACGCTATTCGCACTCTTATTTTGAAGCCTTACCGGATTTTGTCAAATTGGCGGAAAGTTACGGTCATGTCGGTTTACGCGTGGAGAAACCTGCGGAATTGGAGTCGGTGTTGAAAGAAGCCTTTGCGCTGACCGATCGGTTAGTTTTTATTGATTGCAAAATTGACCCTGCCGAAAACGTCTATCCGATGATGGCCGCCGGTAAGGGGCACCATGAAATGATGTTATCGCCATATCAAGAAGAACGGGAGTTAGCTTAAATCATGCGTCGTCATATACTGTCCATTTTGTTAGAAAATGAACCCGGGGCCCTCTCACGAGTGGCAGGTCTCTTTTCCGCCCGCGGTTACAATATTGAATCACTTACGGTCGCGCCTACGGACGACCCTTCGATGTCGCGGATGACGGTAGTCACTCGTGGGTCTGATGACATCGTGGAACAAATCACTAAACAACTGAATAAGTTAGTGGACGTGATTAAATTGATTGACTTGAGCGAAGGTCCTTACATTGAACGAGAATTACTTCTGCTCAAAGTGAAAGTGGCCACGACCAATCAACGAGAAGAGGTGAAACGACTGGTGGATATTTTCCGCGGTCAAGTTATCGATGTGGGAGATGCCACCTATACCATTGAAATGACCGGTAGCGGTGATAAAATTGATGCTTTCGTCAAGGCCATTGAAGCCTCTTTGATACTAGAAGTGGTACGCTCTGGCGTTTCCGGTATTGGACGTGGGAACAAGACGTTACATCTGTAAAGCCTAAGATTTGACAACTTTTCGAAAGTTGTCAAATCGGTGAGCTAGATTTGACAACTTTTCGAAAGTTGTCAAATCTGGAACTTTCGAACTAAAGATTTGACAACTTTTCGAAAGTTGTCAAATCTGAAACTTTACGAGGAAAGATTTGACAACTTTTCGAAAGTTGTCAAATCGGAAACTTTACGAAGAAAGATTTGACAACTTTTCGAAAGTTGTCAAATCGGAAACTTTACGAAGAAAGATTTGACAACTTTTCGAAAGTTGTCAAATCTGGAACTTTACGACCCCAATTTCAGTTTTAATTCGTCCAACTCGGTAATAGGCGCACTGCATTGAAAGTTTTGGCAAATATAAGCCACCGCATCTCCTTGTGGGTGACGTGTCATCAGTCCAGGCAGTAACTCAGTGACCTGATTGGGAATGGCGAAACACAAACGTTGCGGCACGTAATGTTGCTGACAAACGGCTTGCCAGATAGGTAAGATTTCAGGATTACCTCGTAAAATAATCATTTGTGGTGCCGATAAATAATCCATCACTGCTAACAGTAAAGTGGCATGGCCCGAAGGTGACGCAGTGAGTTGAGGCCAAGCGGCTTGTAAAGTTTTTTCCGCCGCCGCTAAATAACGAGTATCACCAATTAGATGACCTAAGCGGATTAATGCTAAAGCCGCCGCGCCATTACCTGCTGGTAGAGAATCGTCGGCAAACGATTTGGTGCGAAAAATTAAACGGTCATGGTCATGAGTCGTGAAATAAAATCCACCGGTGCTGACATCTTCAAATTGAGCCAGTAACACTTCGGCTAATTGAATCGCCCAAGTTAACTCGTCTTCACGCCAACGTACTTGCAACAAAGTCAACACGGCTTCCAGTAAAAACGCATAGTCATCCAAATAGGCATTTAAATGCGCTCGGCCATCTTTGCAAGTGGCTAATAACTTTCCATTTTGCCATAGTGTCTGTTTGGTAAAAGTCAAGGCTTGGGTTGCCGCTTCTATATAATCTGGACGTTGAAAAATTCGACCCGCCGTAGCTAACCCTGTTATCATCAACGCATTCCACGCCGTCAAAATTTTCTCATCGGCCGTCGGCCGCTGGCGTTGGCACCGGGCCTGCCATAACACACTTTGGGCCTGATTTAACTGATGCTCCACCTCGTCTAAAGTTAACTCATATTTTTTGGCCACTTTTTCATATTCATGATAAATATGTAAATGCCAAAAGTGTCCTTCAAAGTTAGCCGGTCGAGTTAACCCAAAGTGGTAACTGAATATCGGGTAAAGTTCATTAGACAGTAAATTTCTAGCTTGCTCTTTGGTCCAGAGATAAAATTTCCCTTCTTTACCTTCGGAATCCGCATCTAGGGAGGAGTAAAAACCACCTCCAGGTGACCGCATTTCACGTAATACCCAATCCGCAGTGGCTAAGGCAATTTTTTGAAATAACACCGATTCAGTCTTCATAGTGGCTAATTCAGGGGTTTTTTGTAGTAATTGCCAGGTCTGACTATACACGTTCAAAAATGGACCATGGTCATACAACATTTTTTCAAAGTGCGGAATCATCCATTGCTCATCCACTGAATAGCGATAAAAGCCGCCGCCTAATTGGTCATAAATGCCTCCCAGAGCCATTTTTTTCAAAGTGAATAATACCATCTCTAGTTCTTGCTGGTCTGGCGCTCCTGATGACGCGGTCATTGCGTAGTGCTGGAGCAGATATTCAATGATCGGTAGATGCGGAAATTTGGGAGCGCGGCTAAAACCACCATGACGGGTTTCAAACATTTTAGCGATTTCTTGACGAGCCATGGTCAATGGTGCCGTGGTGATAGTGCTCTCCAGTTTACTAGCAGGCGCAGGAGTCAAGTAATAAGTTAATGCTTCGGCCATGGCACGACTTTGTTGCTCAACTTGTGGACGTTGTTGGCGATAAAACGTGGCGATTTGTTTTAACACATCAATAAAACTGGGCATACCATAGCGTGGTTGAGGAGGAAAATAAGTGCCGCCAAAGATTGGGTAAAGTGTGTCAGGGGTCAAAATTAAATTCAAGGGCCAACCACCGGTGCGTTTGGTGAGTAATTGATGAGCCAGTTGATAAATTTTATCTAAATCTGGCCGCTCTTCGCGATCCACTTTGATGTTGATAAACCATTCGTTCATCACCTCTGCGATTTTGAGGTCTTCAAAAGATTCATGAGCCATGACATGGCACCAATGGCAAGCGGAATAACCGATAGATAATAAAATGGGTTTATCTTGTTGTTTAGCCAATGCCAGGGCGGTTTCGCCCCAGGGATACCATTGCACAGGGTTATGGGCATGCTGGAGCAGGTAAGGACTGGTTTGGTCGCCAAGAGCGTTAGTGTATTGAGTGGACATAAGTATAAGTAAAAACAGTGGTAATGTGTAGTGATAATGGTGTCAGATTCAGGAGTCCACCGCGAAGCTTTGCCAGGTCACAGGCAAAGCTTCGCGGTGGACTCCACCTGTGTGTTTATTTGTCGGTGCCAGTGAGCGATAAAATTTCAAAAGTCATCGTGTCTAAGTTTCCCAGCACATAAGTTGCAGGTACGCCACCGACTCCGCCTACGGTCCCCGGGTTGCAAATGACGGTGTGAGTATGTTTTAAATTGCTCACCGTTTCCAATAAAGTAAGGTGTGAATGTCCACAACAAACTAAATCATAATCTCCTGTTGCTGCCATGCCGCGGGCATAATGAGGATAATGCACTAAAAAAATTCGACGACCCGCTAAGGTAAAATCGGCATCTTGACCATAGTAGTGGATGAGACTATTGGGGCGATATGAGAGTTTGGCCAACATGAATAAATCGCCGGTATTGTTGCCATGAATGGCATAAATTGGTAAGCCGTAGGATGACAATTTATTTAAAGTGCTAGGGGCCACAATGTCTCCACAATGGAGTACCGCTTCTGCTCCCTGTTGTTTGGCTTCGACCACGGCAGCGCAAAGTAATGGTATGTTATCATGACTATCAGATAGAATGCAAATTTTCATCGGAAGGTATCTTACCTTTAGCAAGATGAGTTAAGGTAGAGTGCGATTCACACGCGCTCCTTGGGCTGATGCACTGCATCAAAGTGGTGTGTGAAACGCCTCTCAATTATTTTTAGTTACTCACCTTACGCACAACCACCCCAGCCCCTCCTTGGTAAGGCGGGGAATAACCCCCGCAATTCAGGTGGTTCTTACTCCCCTCCTTACCAAGGAGGGGTTGGGGGTGGTTGAGTTAACCGTGCGTAAGATGAGTTAGTTATTCTCTTCTCGTCCCCACGCATCGGCGTAGGAATGAGATCAGTACTGAAGCAGAAATTCGGCGGTATTTTCCCTCACCCCCGGCCCCTCTCTCAGAGCGAGAGGGCGAAAACAATATGAGAAAATTTTTCCTTCCTCGTTTCCTCGTTCCAACGCGCTGGCGTGGGAATGTTGGCGGGACGCACCAATGCCCCTTTTTCGCAACGTTGGCGCGGTTGGCCCACGGCATTCCCACGCCAGCGCGTCAATGCCATTAAGTTAAGCCTGCCAAAGAAACCTTGAAGGTCTAAAACCAGACCTTCAAGGTTAAAACCTGACCGGGGGGATTCCTTAACTTAATGGCAGTGATGCCAGCGCGTGGGAACGAGATAAAGCAGAAATCCACGGCATTCCCACGCCAGCGCGTGGGAACGAGATAATTCGTGTTTAGGTGGTGAGGTACCAGGTAGTAGTTTAAACCTGACAGGTCTCGAAGACCTGTCAGGTTTGAGGACCGTCACCATTACCTGGTGCCTCACTACCCTTTCTCCCACCATACTTCTAAACCTTGGGCATTTAATTCTAGGTCCATGGCTAATAATTCGCGGCAGGTGGTAGTGGGTAAGGTGCAACCGAGTTGTCTGATTTCAGTCAAAAAGTAATCAGTCATCGCTTCTACCAATAAGTGATGACGCTCGGTGCCACTATCGCTTACCGATTCCACTAAAGTCACTTGTTGGTCGATAGAATCATGGAGTCGGTCGGCTAAAAGTGAAACGTGGGTGACTTCACCATAATGAGTTAGATACATTTTGGCCGGTTGATAAGATAACAACCGTTGAATCGTGTTGTGCATTTCCATGGGTTCAAATTGTACTGGGGTGGTGGTCGCAAAAATGAACACACCTTTGGCGGTATCAAATTCGCGGTAAGAAATACCAAACGCATCTCCGGTAAAAAAACTTTTAGCACGTTCATCAAAAATTCCAAAGTGATGTCTGGCGTGACCAGGGGTGTCTAAAAATAATAAATGCCGTCCTTGAAAATTTAACACCAATTCATCGCCGGCTTCGATAACTCGTGAGACCGGGACCGGAATAATTTCCCCATAATCCTTTTTAAAAGTCTCTTCTCCATACACTACAGTCGCCCCAGCGATTAGTTTGCTGGGATCAATCAGATGTCTGGCACCTCGTGGATGCACTACCAATTGGGCATTAGGTAACAGTTGCATGAGTTTACCGGCCCCACCGGCATGGTCTAAATGGACATGAGTCACTATGACATAATCGACTTGCTCACGAGGAATATTTTTGGCCTGTAAGGCTTCCAATAAGCGAGAAATCGAATGGTTGGTACCCACGTCGATATAGACTGCATGATTATTTTCAATCAGCAGGTGACTAGCGGCCAGCCCTGGTCGCATGAAGCCAGTGTCAATGGTGGTAATATTGAAAGGATGGTCTTGCCAAATTGGATGATTCATAAAACGCCTTTAAGATTAGATTAGTTAAGCCTTCTTTCATAGTCTTCATTTAATCAACTTAATCATAGTTCAAGACGGTCTGAACTATGATTAGAATGATTTTAAGATGAACTATGAACCTATCCCAGTATACTGCATAGCTTGACGAAACCGCAAGGGATAACACCCCTTGAAGGGGTGTTATCCCTACCTCAGTTCAATCATAGTTCAAGATCGTCTGAGTTGATACGTCAATATTCACCCGCCAGGCTAAACCTCCGGTGACGAGGAATCGACCAGTTTCCCTAACAGACCTTCGGCGGTGCCAAATAAATTGATCGGATGATGGCCGTCGGTGATTAACATACTCTTCAGTCCTAGTCCTTCCAATAACTTCGCTTGTAAAGTAGGGCCCGCGCTGGCCATGGCTTGCAAGGTCTCAGCGCCAATGGCGGCCACCCGGTTCTTAAATTCTTCGGTGCGAATCGTCGTCATGCGCTCGGCTTTTTGAATTTCCAACGTGGTCAACGCTTGTTGATGCTCTAATTCCGCCGCCTGTCGAGCGGTGAGAGATTCGAGTTCGGCTTGATTGCGCACTTTAACCGCCTCACTTTCTTGCCGCGCCAAATTCAAGGCCATTTCTCCTTTAATTCGACTGGCTTCAGCGATGGCTTTCGCTTCAGCGGTAGCTTTACCGGTGACTTCAATCGTGGCATTTTCCGCCCGTAACTCTAGTAATTTCTTCCGCTCGATTTCCGCTTCACGAGTATCGACAATGCTTTGTCGTTCCAATCTCGCTTTGGCTTCTTGTTCAATGCGCTCGGCATCATGTCGCGCCGCGGCTTCTTGGGCATCGGAGGTAATTTTAATGGCAATTTGTACCGACTTTTGCAAATTCTTTAGCGTCTCTTCATCTACTGGTTCCACCGATTTGATGTCGATGTTGTTTATCACCAGATGATTGGCTTCAAACCGAAAATCTTTGCGAATATGACCTTTATCGTCGCTACCAAACACGGCGTTACGAATGATTTTCGCTGAATTGCGGTGAAATTCATCAAATTTTACACTGGCCACACTTCCCCGTACTCGCGAGGCAATAGTTTTGCAGGCATCGCCTACGAAATCCGGTACTTGAAACATTTTCTCGGCGGCCGGCAGGTCATTTTTATTGGGTAAGTCAAAATACCAGTTGTAGGCCAACTGAAGTTGTAACCGCGCATGGTCTGAGGTTTCTACCGTAAACATATCGGTCATAAAATCTGGTCCCATAAACAAGGATAAGGTTTTAATCAAATGCGGTTGTTTGGGTTTGCCGCCGGATAGACTGAGGATGGTAAAGGCTTCGTCTGGTGCTAACATCACTAAATCCGGTCCAAACACCACTCGTGCGCTCTGGTCCTTGTAATTATGTAGCTGCACGGCGGAATTTTGTGGCACATGAAATACCACGGCACGAGTGGCATCCCGCGGCTTTTTCGATTCTGAAGTCGAAACGGTTTTACCCGTCGCCCGTCGCGTTTCTATCGCCGCGGCCATTTGGTTGCCCAACAATTCTTCTACTAACGCCGGCAATTCCTTGGCCCATAACTCTTCATAAGGTGTCAACAAATAGGCTTGGGGACCACTGACCAGTTTTAACACGCCACTTTTAATATCACGAATATAAATGCCTTCGTTTTTATCTAACGGAATCGCTTTACGCTTTTCTAGCACTTGTACTGGTACGGGCGGAATGTAATCGCAAGGACCTTCAATCATCCATAAATCACCTGGTTTTCTGGTCACTGGAGGAGTAGTCGTGTCATCTAGCAAGGCTTCTTTCGTTTTTAGGAGCAACGCTTCTTGCTCGCCTAACACATATACCGGTTGAATGCCTCCTACTAACGATTCACCGGGATGTAAAAAAAATGAAGTACGACCTTGGCGAATTTCGCGTTTGCCCAATTGTAATTTGCCAGTAGCATCGATAGGATCAGCTACTATGCACCATTCACGGTCATCTAAAGTGGTGATAGCGACTTCCCCTACCTCCTCCTCATAAACATCGGGAATATGAGTTTCCGCTTCGTTGAAAGTAACTAACCATTCATCACCAGCTTTGCGGGGATGGCCAAAACGGTCAATAAACGTGCGTAACGCTCGTAAATGCAAGGCTTTTTTCTCGGTGAGCACGATGGCATCGATGATTCCTATTATATCTTCATCCACGCCGGGCAAATAAGCACCTTCTTCCCGGACCAGCCATTTTTCACCAGCTCGTCGTGATTGACCTAAGCGGTCCAAGCAGTGACGGCGGGCCATTAAACCTAAGGCTTGGTTGGGTTTAATAATCACGGCCACCATCGTTTCTAATACTTCTTCTTCCACGCGAGGTCGATAGGTGCCAGGACCTTCAAATAGCCATTCATCGCCGGCTATCCGTTTGAAAGTCTTTCCCGACTCGGTAGTGTCGGTGAAATCACGCAACGCTCGTAGTCGTAAAGCGGTATCAGTTTTCACGACTTGGAGCCGTTGGATGGTTTCTAACAGTTGTTCGCCAGGATATAGTGGAAATGGCTCTTGAGTGAAACGAATTTCAGTTTCACCATAAGAGAGTTTAATTTGCCCATGAACGTCAGTTAAGGGTAGCCCTGATTCATTTAGTAACACGGGATTGGCAATTTTACAATAATGTCGCGGAGGGATTACAATCATGGGTTGTGGTTCTAAAATCAAACGTTCATGATCTTGTAAAGTAATGGTTTGAGGACCGACTTCGAGACGAGTGACCCCGGTGTTATTGTTGAGGATATGAATGAATTGTTGCGGTTTTAGCCGGATGACTCCAGGCGTTGGATTCGTAGTGGACATATTTAAGGAGCCTATTAGCGATTTAGTTGATAGTGTGAACGAACAATTTGACAACTTTCAAAAAGTTGTCAAATTTAGATTAAGGTCACATTATTTGCAACGAGTGAAATATTGTTCATAATCAGTTTGACAAGGACGATTGTGATCTAAGATCATCCGTAAGATGACTGCTACCAACACTAATATTATCAATAAACCAATGACTTTAGCTACCATTTTGGTGATTTCAAAAGTTTTTTTGAAGAAATATATCGTACTTTGGAAAAAGGCTAGAACTAGCATACTCACGATCAACGTGGCTATCAGGTATTCGATCGTGCTTTGCAAAGTGGTATCTGGTATTCCAGTTCTAAAACTAAGTAGCCATTCGCCAACGCTGGTGAGGAAGTCAGTGATAAACATAATTCTTCTTAATTGTTAATTCTGCCAAACTAGATTTGACAACTTTTCGAAGGTTGTCAAATCTGCCATAAACTAGATTTGACAACTTTTCGAAGGTTGTCAAATCTGCCATAAACTAGATTTGACAACTTTTCGAAAGTTGTCGAATCTTCAATAAACTAGATTTGACAACTTTTCGAAAGTTGTCAAATCTGCAATTAGCGGCGAGTGATATTCGCAATTTGGAGCAATTGGGCACTGGCGACTAAACCGGTTTCACTCAAAGTTTGAGGATCAATCGAAAACCGTACTTTAGTATTTTTTAGCAAGTAAAAACCAATCATCCCGCCTTGACTTATAAAGTCGTCCATATCGCTGACGGTGAGAATTGGTGCTTGGTGTAATTGGGCCAGAATATTATCTAATTGTTTTTGTTCGGAACGACTAATAAATAGGACATGACAAAATTTAATCTTAGCGGTTTGCCCAGTCTTCAGACGTTGGATGGTCACCGAGCGCTTATGTACGGTTTCATTTTTGACGGCCAAATCTAATTTTTCTTGAAAGGGGTCTTCTCCTAAAATACAAATGCTATAGGGGGAATCATCATTGGCAAAAGCCGTCGCCGGCCACTTAATAAACTTAGTGAAATTGAATAAGTAAACCGCTTTCAATTGATACTCGGTGACGATTGACGGTGGTTCCGCGGCGGCATCTATCAGGATTCCGCTGATTAAATAAAAGCCGACGCTCATGACATAATACTTCAATAATAGTAATACGTTATTCCACATAAATTGCTCCTCTTTCTGAAATTAACAGTTGACTACTTATTCCATCCCGGGTAGTCTTGATATTTGGGTTAGAATCTAGGACTGGCAGTCCTCAAAGGACTGCCAGTCCTGACCGCGTAGTTAGAACCTAGGACTGGCAGTCCTCAAAGGACTACCAGTCCTGACCGCGTAGTTAGAACCTAGGATTGGCAGTCCTCAAAGGACTGCCAGTCCTGACCGCGTAGGACACTTATCATTCTAGCATTTTACCATTCATTTTACCATTCATTCCCAATCATTTTTTGCGATCACAGGTTCACGAGTTTGGACCGAGTCGGCAATCAGTTTATGAATACGATTCAGTAAAATATCCTTTTCATAGGTTTCTTTGTGAAAAATAGTTTGTACTTGTACCGCTTTATTTAAGCGAGTTTGCTCGTCGGTGGTTAACTGTCTGGCGGTCAGTATCACCACTGGAATATTTCGCCACTGGTCATGACTTTGCAAACAATTAAGAAATTCAAAACCATCCATCACCGGCATATTTAAATCTAGGAGAATCAATACCGGCTTTTTAGTTTCCAGAAGTTCTAACGCGATTTGACCATTTTCCGCTGGAAACACGCGCCATCCTTCTACTTCAAGCATAGTCGTCATGATTTCACGCAAAAAGTCCTCGTCTTCCACTACCATCACCAGTTTTTGAGAAGCATCTCCCAAATGATATTTTTTCAGAATCGTTGCCAATTGCTCACGTTTCAGAGGCTTTTCTAGGTAATCAGTCATATTTAACGCATATCCGCGCGGCTCTTGCTCATGCCAAGACAACATAATAATCGGAATATGTCCTAACACTGGGTTAGCTTTGAGGTTAGATAAAATTCGCCAACCGTCGCCGTTAGAGATTTGTATATCCAATAAAATGGCATCTGGTCGCAATTTGTGCGCACGCTCTAAACCTTCTTCTTCATTGGTTGCTATAGCCACCGCATAACCTAATTGGGTGAGTTCAGTTTTGAGAGTTTCACACCAATTAAGGTCATCTTCAATAATCAAAATAACACCCTGTCCGGGCAAGATTTTATCTTGAACTGAGAGTAGCGGTTTCGATACGATTGAAGTGGCCGCAGACACCGATGGTTTAATTGGCAAGTAAGCTGGTAATTCAATGGTTAAAGTGCTCCCCTTACCAAATTCACTGTGTACCAAAACCTTACCGCCCATCATTTCAGTGAATTTTTTGGTAATGGCTAATCCTAAGCCGGTACCACCATAGCGTCGGGTGGTGGAGGCATCGGCTTGGGTGAATGGCTGAAATAACTTCACTTGTTGTTCTTCGGTCATGCCAATCCCATTATCGATGACGCGAAAACTTACCCATTCGTGCGCGGCTTGCCGCTGTCGTGTGATCTCTAATTGAATGTGTCCTTGCTCGGTAAACTTGGCGGCGTTACTTAATAAATTGAGTAACATCTGACGCAATTTAACGGCATCGGTGTGCATAGTGCCGATGACTTCAGGTAGGGTGACGGTTAATTGGTTAGCTTTTTTGTCAATTAAGGGTTGAATGGTCTCCAAGACTTCTTGAACTAAAGTATTTAATTCAAAGGTTTCTGCTACCACTTCCATTTTACCGGCTTCAATTTTCGAGATGTCTAAAATGTCATTGATTAATCCTAGTAAATGTTTAGCCGCCGCTAAAATTTTGTTGAGGTCTGGTAGATAAATTTCGTCTTCATTGTCGGTGGCTTCTTCGAAGACAATTTCACTATAGCCAATGATAGCGTTTAACGGGGTCCGCAATTCATGGCTCATATTCGCTAAAAATTGACTTTTCGCAAAATTAGCGGTTTCGGCTAACTTTTGTGCTTGTTCCGCTTTTTGTTTAGCCAGATGTAATTCGGTGGTCCGCTCGGCTACCCGCCGCTCTAGTTGATTACGGGTTTCTATTAATTCCGCGGTCCGCTCACGCACTTTTCGTTCCAGTTCTGAATGATGTTTGCGGTCTTGTTCAATAAAACGGAGATAGGTTTTAATTCGACTAATTAATTGTGAAGTATCCAGCGGTTTGGTGAGATAATCGACGGCTCCCACCTCAAATCCTCTTTGTTTAAATTCTTCCGTTTTGTAGGCTGCGGTGAGAAAAACAATTGGAATATGTTGAGTCTTTTTTCGGGTTCGAATGGCTTGGGCGGTTTCAAAGCCATCCATTTCTGGCATTTGGACATCTAACAAAATCAAATCGATTTTTTCCTTCAGCAAAATTTTTAAAGCGGCGGCACCGGAGTCGGCTTCAAAAATATTGGCTTGAATATACTGTTGAATCAGTGATTGCAACGTAAAGCGATTATTTTTATTATCATCCACAACCAATAGATTAAACGGATTGAGAGGATTAAAGGATTCTTCTACCCAATGATTAGACATAGTTAGTTTCTCCTGGTCTGGTTTACCAGAGTTGACAACTTTCGAAAGTTGTCAACTTTTGGGGCGCGTGGTGGCCGGTAGCGTAGAGCCACTAATCAATTTGTGAATATGCAAAATCAAGTCGTCTTGCGCATAAGATTCTTTGTGAAAAATAGTTTGGACATGGTTATTTAAGCGTCCATATTCTTCCACCGTTAGATTTTTAGCGGTTAGGACTACGATGGGAATAGAATTCCATTGTTCATGGTTTTGGAGGTGTGCCAAAAATTCAAAACCGTCCATTTCCGGCATGACTAAGTCTAATAAAATCAAGGACGGTTTCTTATCCGCTAAATGTTCCAAGGCGACTTTACCATTTTCGGCTTTAAAGACTCGCCAACCTTCACTGGTTAACATATTGGCCATAATTTCTCGAATTATCACATCATCTTCTACCAACATGACTAGACTTTGGGAGTCGTCACCTACATGGTATTTTTTGAGGATACTGGCTAATTGCTCACGCTTCACTGGTTTGGTCATGCAATCGGCCGCGCCCATCGCATAGCCATCGTGTTTATTCTCTTCCATGGAAATTATGATGACTGGAATATCACAGAGTAAGGAGTCATTTTTTAAAGCGGATAAGACCACCCAACCATCCATCCCTGGCATTTTAATATCTAGTAAAATGGCATCGGGTCGTAGCTTTTTCGCCAACTTAATACCTTCCTCGCCATCAACTGCTACTGCTACCGCATATCCTAATTTGCTTAAATCATCTTTGAGCACTTCGCGTATGATGTGGTCATCATCTATCACTAACACGATTCCTTCGCCTACCAACGGGAGCAAAGAGTTAGGGTGATTGGCGGGAGACGACATCGTGTTAAGTTGCGCTTTATTGCTGGGTGTGATGGTGGTGGCAGGTAACGTAATGCTTAACGTGGTGCCTTGGCCAAATTCACTGGAGACGGTGATATGTCCTCCCATCATTCCTGCAAATTCTTTGGTAATCGCTAATCCTAAACCGGTGCCGCCATAACGGCGAGTAGTGGAAGCGTCAGCTTGGGTAAACGGTTGGAATAATTTTTTCTGTTGTTCCTTGGTCATGCCAATCCCATTGTCCGAGACGATAAAGGTATACCAACTCTGCTCCTCACGCCATTCTGACTGAATGGTCAACTGAATCTGTCCTTGCTCCGTAAATTTGGCGGCGTTGCTCAATAAATTCAATAGCATTTGGCGCAATTTAGTTATATCAGAGTGCATCGTACTCAAGGTATTTAGTTCATTAACAATAAGTGTATTAGCTTTCTTTTCGACCAAAGGTTGAATCGTGTTAATGACTTCATTGATCACTATTTTTAGGTCAAAAGTTTCTATCGATAGTTCCATCTTACCCGCTTCAATCTTGGAGAGGTCCAACACATCGTTAATCAATCCCAGTAAATGTTTTCCAGAAGAATGAATCTTTTGTAAATCAGTGGTTAAAGCCGTTTCGCCCCAGTCTTCGATTTCTTCCATCAACATTTCACTGTAGCCAATAATGGCGTTAAGCGGGGTCCGTAATTCATGACTTATATTGGCCAAAAATTGACTTTTGGACAAATTCGCAGTTTCGGCTTTTTCCTTGGCATGCTTAAGTTCTTCTTCGATCTTTAATCGTTGTAAAATTTCCTGCTTGAGCAATTGGTTAGTTTCTAATAATTCAACGGTACGCTCTTGAACTTTGCGTTCTAATTCTTGTTTATGAAGACGCTCTTGTTGAAGAAAGCGTAAATAAGTTCGAATTCTACTGATTAATTGAGCAGTATCAATCGGTTTGGTCAAATAATCGGCGGCCCCTACTTCAAATCCTTTTTGCTTAAACTCTTCAGTCTTATAAGCGGCGGTTAAAAACACGATGGGAATATGTTGGGTTTTTTTGCGTGAACGAATGACTTTAGCGGTTTCAAAACCGTCCATTTCTGGCATTTGCACATCTAGTATAATCAAATCAATTTGTTCTTTCAGCAAAATTTTTAAGGCCATACTACCGGAGTCTGCTTCAAAAATATTGGCTTCGGTAATATGTTGATTAATTAAACTTTGCAGACTGAATAAATTGTTTTTGTTATCGTCAACAATCAAGAGATTAAAAGAATCGGTCGCGAACATTGGTTGCCTCCTTTGGAAGAAATAGAGGGTAGTTTATGGTTATGGTTTTCCCCCAGTTACGATTAGTTTGAACACCGATTTGAATACCGTTTTGAATACAGATTTGACAACTTTTTGAAAGTTGTCAAATCTAAACCAAATCGAAACCGAATGGTTTCACCGATACAGCCACACTCGCATTAACGACATCAACTTATCAATATCTACTGGTTTAGCCAAATAGTCATTAGCGCCGGCTTCTAAACATTTAGTTTTGTCTCCTTTCATCGCTTTCGCCGTCAACGCAATGATAGGTAATTTACGAAATCGCGCTTGGGCACGGATTTGTCGAATCGTTTCATATCCATCCATTTCTGGCATCATAATGTCCATCAACACCAGGTTAACGTCCGGTAATTCATTGAGTAACGCCAAGGCCTCGGTGCCGGTTTCCGCAATCAATACTTCCATCTCTTTTTCTTCTAAAATGGTGGTCAGCGCAAAGGTATTACGCATATCATCATCCACCAGTAGCACTTTTTTATGGGCTAAAATCGCTTCTTTGTCATGGAGGCGCCGTAACATCGTGCGTTTTTCTTTAGACAAATTGGCTTCCAATTGGTGTAAAAACAACATGGCCTCATCTAGTAAACATTCTGGCGTTTTCACAGTTTTGACGGTTAAATTGTCCGCGTAACGTTGCAATAATAACTCTTCTTGAGCAGTGAGCTCTCTTTCGGTATAGATGATAACTGGAATTTGAGCCAATTGGTCCGATTGATGTAATTGTTCTAAAAATTTAAACCCGGTGTTATTTTCTACTTCGGCATCTAGGATAATACAATCATACGATTGATGATGCAATTGTTGCAATGCAGTGTGGACCGTAGCACTGGTATCGAATTGTACCTCAGTTGCGCCAATAAGTTCCAGAATTTGTTGTTGTCGCACCGAGTTATCTACTATTAATAATAAGTGCTTGACGGTCCGAGTGATAAATTGTTCAATTTTCTTAAATGCTTCAGTAATTTCGGCGATATTCACCGGTTTTAGTAGATAACCAATGGCTCCCATGCGTTTGGCTGACATATCTTGGTGTGAAGCCGACATAAAATGTACTGGGATATGACGAGTTTTAGGATTATCCTTAAGTTTTTCCATCACCGTCCAGCCATCCATTTGTGGCAGACTAATATCCAGAATAATCGCACTGGGTTGATACTTTTCCGCCAGTTGTAGGCCAGTTTTACCGTCTTCAGAAATCAAGCATTTGAAATTTTTTTCATGCGTCAATTCCAGGAGAATCGCTGAAAATTTCTGGTCATCTTCGATGATGAGGATAACTTTGTCGTTAGGGCTGAGGTTATTTCTATCATCGCTGGGTATGGTCGGCGGTGTGAGTGATAAATTTTTCTCGGTTTCTAGCTCCTCTGCTACTGGCGACGCGACGCTTTGAAGTTCGGTCTGGGCGCTCCCACGCGGAGCGTGGGTTGGAGTCCAAGACATGTCTTGGACTCCCGTCTGGTGATCTGACGGGACCAGAGTAGTTTTCTTTACCGGGCTCACCGGTAAATACAAGGTAAAGCGGCTGCCTTGAGTTTCGCCGCTGTCTAAAAGAATCTTGCCACCCAGGAGTTGCGCTAATTGGCGAGAAATGGTTAATCCTAAGCCGGTGCCGCCATAACGGCGACTGGTGGTGCCATCGGCTTGTTGGAAGGCTTCAAAAATTAGGTTTTGTTTATCTTTGGGAATGCCAATACCAGTGTCGGCCACGGTGATGGCTAACAGGTTGGTATGTTGTTCAAAGAAGCCATCTTTGGTGCCGGCCCAGGAATCGCGGTTAACTCGCTTTACTTCTAGCTTAACTTGACCTTTGGGGGTGAATTTAAACGCATTCGACAATAGATTATTAATAATCTGCTTGAGCCTTTGTCCATCGGTGTGCAAAACCACTTCGGCCAGGTCCTCGCTAATATCCACTTGGAAGAGAAGCTTTTTTTGTTCCGCCACATGCTGAAATTTTTGTCGCGTACCGTCCATGAAATCTAGTAGCGGCACCTCTTCCCAATGGACTTCTAATTTACCAGATTCTACTTTGGATAAATCTAGGATGTCGTTAATCAGTGTGAGTAGGTCATTCCCGGCATTGTGAATAGTTTGGGCGTATTCAATTTGCTTGCTGGTCAAATTACCGGCTTTATTCTCCGTTAAAATTTGCGCTAAAATCAATAAGCTATTCAATGGGGTCCGCAATTCATGGGACATATTGGCCAGAAATTCGGATTTGTATTTATTAGCCAATTCTAACTCGTTAGTTTTAGCTTGCAAAATTAGCTGACTTTGTTCCAACACTCGATTTTGTTCTTGCACCTCTCGTTGTTGCCGCTCTGATTCACGGGTCCGCTCTTCTAATTCTTCATTAGCTTCTCGTAACTCCTCTTGTTGACTCTGTAATTCCTCGGTTTGAGATTGTAATTCTTCGGTTTGAGATTGTAATTCTTCGGTTTGAACTTGACTTTGTTGCAATAATTCTTGTAATTGGGTTCTGGATTCGGCGGTATTCACGGCAATTCCAATACTGGGCATGGCGGTAGCCAAAAATTCTAATTGTCGTTCCACGATTTCATTGAAGAAACCTAATTCAACGACTCCTTTTACCTTGCCTTCGTATAAAAATGGTATAACCGCCACTTGGCGTGGCACATTGTCAATCAGTCCCGATTGAATATGAATGGCCTCAAGAGGGACCTGGGTGAGGATAATGGGTTGTTGCTCTAAAGCTGCTTGGCCAACGATTCCTTCTCCAAAGTCGAAACGATTGGCTAGATGTTTGCGCCAGGTGTAGGCATAACTGGCTAACAATTTTAATTGTTGGGATAAAGCTTCGCTTGGTACTCCGGTGTTATGGTGGTCGCTATTATGGTCGGTATGGTTTGGTTTGGAGCGAACTTCTTCCACTAAATAAAATAGCCCTACTTTAGCTTCTAGGTAATGACAGAGAAAATTGATGATGTTATTAGCTAGAGTCGTGATATTGGGGTTGCCACTAAGCTCTTTAGCGAGTTGCATTTGCCCGGTTTTCAACCAGTCTTCCAAGGCATTCTTCGCGGTCAATTCGCACAAAGTTTTAGTCATTTGTGACAGGGCGTTACCTAACTGGTCACGGTCGGAGAGAGGTTGAATGGTTTCCGTATAATTGCCAGCGGCGATGGCATTGGCTTGTTTTATCACCGCACGTAAAGTGCGAACCATTTCGGTTAACGCATTGCCTAATTGGTCTTCATAAGACAGTAAAGAGACTTGAGTTTCATAGTTGCCGGCGGCAATTTCATTGGCTTGTTGGATGGTGCTACGAATGGCTTCTTTTAATCGTTTACAAGAGGTCACAATTTCGCCCACCTCGTCGTGTTGGTAATAAATAATGTCGGTGTCACTTAGTTGACCCTGGGCCAGAGTTTTCAAATGTTCGTTGACTTCTAAGAGCGGGGACATGAAATTTTTGATAAAACGTCTTACTAGCCAAAGTACAGTTAAGACCACGAGGATGATTAAACCACCTAGCATCCACTGTAAGGTGTAAACGGAGGCAAAGGCTTCCGTCAGATTAACTTCCGCTAACAGTGCCCAAGTGTGGCTACCCATTTGAATGGGAGTGTAAGCTGATAATACCCAATGGCCTTGGTAATCTTGAATAATTTTTTCGCCGGTTTCACCACGTAACGCAGCGCGACTACTTTCAGTATCAACTATGCCTTTATCGGGGTGAGCAAAGGAGACGGTCATGGAGTGGGTGTTGGGTGATAAAAAAGTGGTCGAGCGCATTAACTTGTCACTACCGACCAGATAAGTTTCACCGGTCTTGCCCATCCCAGCACGTTGCTGCATAATACGATTGATATTATTTTCGCTTAAGCGAAGTACCACAATAAGTTCAACGGTGTGGTCAGTGCGTAATACAGATTGCGCAGTAAACGCTGCTGGAGCTTGGTTAGCAGGAGGATAGGGCGCGTAATCGCTGATCGCAAATTCGTTATTTTGTAATACCGTTTGTACTAATTGACTGAGATTAGAGTTAGCAAATTTACCAGCCAGAATGTTCGTGCCATAGTCTGCTTCGTGTTTGACTGAGTAAAAAATTTCGCCTTGAGGATGAATGAGTAGGAGGTCATAATAGTTATTTTGAGTGATATAGTTGGTAAAAAAATCGCTTTGTTGTCCTGCCAATTTGGGCGTAATAATTTCTTCCAACGCAATGGAAGTGATAATGCCCCAATGTAAGCCGGGAATTTGTAAAGGTGCGTAGGCACCTAATTCTAGTTTGCCACTTTGGTCGTTTTTAATGGCAATATTGCTACGACCAGCCAAGGCTTCATTAATATCAGAGCCAGTCACTTCTTGATCGATGACGTTGCGATTACTCCATTTAAATACTCGGTCACTGCGATAGCTGATACGTCCCTCGTCTTCGCCCACGACAAAAGTTTCTTCGGTATTACTCATCCCTTCTTGGCGCTGCACAATCGCATTTACCGCCTCAGCCGACAGGGCCAAGGCTAGGCATCCGACTACTTCACCAGAGCGAAAAACTGGGGTGGCGAGAAAGGCCAGGTAGTGATTTTCCGCCGGTGGATAAATCGCAAAATCTCGAATGACGGCGGTTTTGGTCTTCATCGCCTGATGGAATGCTTCACTCAAGCTATTATGTTGAATTTTACTGGTGTTTACATTTTCTCCTAAATCTCCTCGTTGTTCGACGGTATAGGCTATGGTGCCGTCGGTGGTTAATAGTAATAAATCGTAATAATTCTGTTTCTCTTTATACTGTGTCAACTCTTGGCCAAACCTTTCCACGACTAAGTGCCAAGCATTTCCTTTAATTTTATGCTCTTCCATGGCGATGGCACCGTTAAATTGTTCCAACGATTGAGCGATGGAGTCATTTTCGGAGAGTACCTTAATATCCGTTAAACGTTCTTGAAAGTAGCGTTCTAATTGTGCTTTTTTATTTTCTTGTACGGTTTGCAATTTTTGCGCGGCATTTTGTCGTGAAATGGAGACCATTTCTAAGAGGATCGCCATGTCATTGCGAAGTCGGTTAAAAAAACGTTCCAGTTGGGATTTTTTTATTTCGCGGACACTTTCTAATTGACTAAAGGATTGTTGCATCAGTGCTTGGCGACTTTTGATGAGCATGGTAGTACCCATCAGGATAATTGGGATTAAACTGATAGATAACATTACCAGTAGCAGTTTCGAACGTATTTTGAGCTGTTTAAACATAATCGGGCCGGTGGTTTAGATTTTACAATCTTTCGAAAAGTTGTCAAATCTGGGTCTATTGTGATAAAAATTGATAAGCAGTATTTTTTAGAAATTTTTTAGAAAGATTTTTATACGTAAAAAGCGGAATAGCCATGGCTATTATCAATAACATTCCAAAATATGCCAATCTCCAAATATTATTATCTTCTTGTTTAGCATAAAAAAGTTTTTTCAGATAGTGGAAATAGTAAAAATTTATTAATTAGTCTTTTGCTTACTAAAAAATATATTATAATTTAAAAAAAAACACAAGAGATTTAAGAATTAAGATTTGATATTTTTAAAAAGATGTTAGATTTGACAACTTTCGAAAAGTTGTCAAATCTGGGTCTTAAAGAGGTGTTAGAGATTTGACAACTTTTGACCAGATTGTCAAATCTGGGTCTTAAAGAGATGTTAGGAGATTTGACAACTTTCGAAAAGTTGTCAAATCTGAGTCTTAAAGAGATGTTAGAGAGTTCTTCTCGTTCCCACGCTGGCGCGTGGAAACGAGAAGAAGGCGGGGAATCCTCCGGTCTGGTTTTAACCTTGAAGGTCTGGTTTTAGACCTTCAAGGTTTCTTTCGCAGGCTTAACTTAATGGCATTGGGGCTAGGGGTGGTGGTGCGTAAGGTGAGTTAGAGAGATTTGACAACTTTCGCAAAGTTGTCAAATCTGATGGAATTACTGATGGAATTACTGATGATTACGCAATTGTTGCTTATAGTCTTGATAAAGTTGCCAAACTTGAGACCAAAGTGGTCCTGGTTCCCCTTTACCGACGATTTGAGAGTCGAGTGTAGTTACGGGTAAAATTTCACGAGTAGAACTGGTTAACCAAATTTCGGTGGCGGTGTGAAGTTGTGTCACGGAAATATTTCCTTCACGGCACGGTAAGTGGGCGGCTTGCATTACTTCTAAGACTAAATCGCGGGTGATGCCGGGTAAAATAAATTGACTCTTGGGGGGAGTAATCGCAATGCCATTATAAACGACAAAGACATTACTGGCGGCCCCTTCCATGATATAACCGTCGCGAATTAAAATGGCTTCCACCGCGCCCGTGTCCACTGCTTGTTGACGCAACAAGACGTTAGCTAACAAGGTGACAGCTTTAATATCACAGCGTTGCCAACGATTATCCGGACAAGTAATGGCTTTGACCCCATTAGAACGTGGAGGAGGAATCAACGGCTCGCTCATGGCAAAGACCGTCGGATAGATTTGGGCTGGAAAATTATGCTCACGTTTCGCGGGACCACGAGTGACTTGTAGATATATCGATTGGTCTTCACTCGAATTATGTGTGACCAAAGTTTCCAGTGCTTCGGTCCATTGCGAATGCCTTAACGGATTAGGTAATTTAATACCTTGTAGGCTGTTATCTAATCGTTGCAGATGTTCTTGGAGACGAAATAATTTTCTCCCATAAGCGGGAACGACTTCGTATACGCCGTCACCAAAAATGAAACCGCGGTCTAAAACCGAGATTTTAGCCTCTGTGAGAGGTAGAAATTCACCGTTGAGATAAACAATCATTTGTGTTATTGATAATAATTGGTGTTAAAGGAAAGATTTGATAACTTTCAAAAAGAAAGATTTGATAACTTTCGAAAAGAAAGATTTGACAACTTTCAAAAAGTTGTCAAATCTGAAGATTGTCAAATCTGGTTTTAAAAAAGTTGTCAAATCTAAGTGATTATTTTTCTTTCTTAAAAAACCATAATAATTGGTCGGTCCAGATTTTCAAAAAATTACCTTTTTCTACTGCCATCAAACTGATTACAGGACGTTCCGATATGACTTCTTCACCCAGACTAATTTTTAAAGTCCCGACGATTTTATCTTTGGCTACTGGTGCCATCATTCGCCGCTCCGTTTGAATGGTCACTATTAATTGTTCATATTGACCTTTAGGTACGGTCACATACAAAGGTGAATTTAATCCTACAGGTAAGTAATCCATATTTCCTTGCCGGACCCGCTCTTGCTTGATGGCTTGGTTAGCGGCATACAGTTGATGTGTTTCAAAGAAGCGAAATCCGTAGTCCAATATTTTTTGACTTTCGCTGGCTCGTGTTTTATTGCTAGTTGCTCCCAATAATATAGCCATTAGACGCATGTTACCTCGTTTCGCCGAAGCCACTAAACAATATCCCGCGATTTCGGTAAATCCAGTTTTCATGCCGTCCACGGTTTGGTCACGCCATAATAATAAATTGCGATTAGGTTGAGTGATATTATTGTAAGCAAATTCTTTCTCCGAATACCAGTGGTAATATTCTGGAAAATCTTGGATAATCGCTCGCGCTATTTGTGTCAAGTCATAAGGGCTGCTATATTGTTTAACGTCAGGCCAGCCTGTACTATTCGTATAGAAGGTATTTTTGAAGCCAAATCGTTGTGCTTGTTGATTCATCATGCTGACAAACAGGTCTTCACTACCAGCCACATGTTCAGCTAAGGCCACGGTGGCATCATTACCAGATTGAATAATCATCCCTTTTAACAATAATTCCAACGGTATTGACTTACCAAGCTCAATATACATACGAGAGCCTGACATCCTCCAGGCTTGTTCGCTGACTTTCACCATATCGGTTAAATGAATATGACCCGCCCGCAGTTTAGTAAAGACAATATAAGCCGTCATTAATTTGGTTAAACTGGCGGGTTCAAACCGTTCATGAATTTGTTTCTCCATCAAAATTTGACCACTATCAAAATCTTGGAGGAGATAAGCAGTCGCTTCAATGGGAGGCGGGGGAGGTACTAAAGTAGTATTGGCAAGTAGCCACGGTGGAGGTATCCAGAGGCTACTTATTAGCAAGTATAGAGTTAGCTTATTATTTATGTAGTTACTCATGGCTTTAGGTCTATTTTTTAAGTGGCTAAATCGGGTTTAGATTTGACAACTTTTTGAAAGTTGTCAAATCTGAGTCAAATCGTACAACCACCCCCAACCCCTCCTTGGTAAGGAGGGGAGTCAACCCTATAATTCAAGTGGTACGTACTCCCCTCCTTGGTAAGGAGGGGAGTCAACCCTATAATTCAAGTGGTACGTACTCCCCTCCTTACCAAGGAGGGGTTGGGGGTGGTTGTGCGTAAGGTGTAATTATCTATCACCAGCCAATCCACGTACTTCTACTGCTGAAACCGATTTGAGTAATCCTAATTGTCGGGCCGCGTGATAAGATAACTTAATAAGTAAATTACTCGAAGACAACTTATCAACACGGTCATTGATGGTGACAATCACGCTTTTACCGGTGCGTAGATTTTTGACTCTTACCCGTGCTAACAATGGTAAAGAGGCATGAGCAGCAGTCATGCCGTATACATCATATATTTCACCACTAGCAGTTTTCATACCATGGTTTGCCAGACCAGACCAACTCGCGTTTCCTGTTGCTAGATAGCCGCTGGCATTCGGCCGTTTGGTTTTAGGTAAGGTCACACCTTGAATATTATTTTGAACTGCTGGAGATGGTCGTAACACCTCTCGTGGCATCGTTGGTGCTGAAGGAGCCAACGGAGGAGATTGAACTTTAGGCGGCACTTTGATAGCAGTAGGCGTGGTGGTTACGGCGGTACACGCCAATAGATTAGCCATTACCGCCAACAGACTAACAATGAAAGTGAATTTAATGAGATTGGGCATAGTAAATATTAGCAATTTCTTGTGCAAGTTGATAGACCGCCATGGCGTAATTTTCGCTACGATTATAGCGGGTAATGACATAAAAATTCTCAAACCCTACCCAATAGGCAGTGCCCAATTCAGTTTCCAAATCAATCAGCATCCCCAATTGGTTATCTAGTCGTTCATCTTGAAATAGTAATCCTTGTTGCTTAAGTTGTTTCAGAGAAAAGAGCGGTTTAAATTCGGCAGAAAGTAATGAATTTATGGCCTCTGGACGCACTTGCGTGGCTAAAATGACAGGTTGTCCAGTTTGCCAACCGTATCCATGGAAATAGTTGGCAACACTACCGATAGCATCGGTGAAATTATCCCAAATATCTCGTTTGCCATCACCATCAAAGTCAACGGCGTATTTACGAAAACTACTTGGCATGAATTGACCAAGACCCATGGCCCCGGCATAAGAGCCAGTGGGAAGTCGCGGGTTTAACTTCTCTTCTCGGGTGAGCAACAAAAATTCTTCCAATTCACTGCGGAAAAACTCGGCCCGACGCGGGTAGTGGAAAGCTATAGTGGTGAGGGCATCTAATACCGGGAGGTCTCCGGTATTTTTGCCATAAATAGTTTCGACCCCGATAATAGCGATAATTATTTCGGCCGGCACCCCGTAAGTGGCCTCGGCTCGGCTCAAAGCGGCGGCATGTTGTCGCCAAAATTCGGTGCCTTCACTAATGCGGTGGTCAGTGATGAAATTAGAACGGTAACGGTACCAGGGACGACCTTTGCCACTGGTAGTGCGATTCATTATTTTGAGAATGCTATTATATACTTTAGTTTTGGCAAATAATTGGGTGAGTTCGAGTTTATTGAATCCATGTCGACTCACCATGTCTTCGATAAAGGTTTCCAGAGGGACTATTTGAGCCGCCGCATTCCAACTACTGAGGAGTAGCAGGAGAAAGCAGTAAATAATTCCAGTGCGTGATAATATGGTTGTAGCAATCATTTTTTTAGGTGTCCTCATTTAAATTCGTCGATGTGTGTATACTGCCATGAGTAAGCCAAACCCTGCCATTAAAGTGACCAAAGAGGTGCCACCATAGCTGATTAAAGGTAATGGGATTCCGACGACAGGTAGCAAGCCGGTGACCATTCCGATATTGACAAAGATATAAACAAAGAAACTGAGTACTAAACTGCCGGCCAATAAACGGGCAAAAGTACCTTGAGCCTGAGCCGCAATGTAGGCGCCTCGTGTTAAGATGAAAATATATACCGATAACAATAATAAGATGCCTACTAAGCCAAATTCTTCACTAAAGACGGCGAAAATAAAGTCAGTAGAACGTTCTGGTAAAAATTCTAAATGCGATTGGGTACCGTTGAGCCAGCCTTTACCATAGATACCTCCGGAGCCGATCGCGATTTTTGATTGAATGATATGATAGCCGGTACCTAGTGGCTCTCTTTCTGGATCTAAGAGGGTGTATATTCGTTCTTTCTGATATTTATGTAACACATAATACCACAGAATAGGTAACACGGCCATCAACATGGCCATAAAACCGATTATCATGCTCCAACTGATTCCCGCTAACCATAGTACGAATATCCCGGCCGCGGCTATTAATAGTGACGTGCCCAAGTCCGGTTGCTCGGCGACTAATAACACGGGCACCATAATCATAACTAATGCGATCATCACTCGCCCAAAACTTGGTGGAAAGGATTTGTCCGCCAGGTACCAAGCGACCATCATCGGCACCACCAATTTCATCATTTCTGACGGTTGAAAACGAAATAAGCCTAAGTCTAACCAGCGTTGTGAGCCATTACTGATTTCCCCAAATAACATAACGGCAATCAACAAAAATAGTCCGCTCAGGTAAAGCCAAGGTACCCAGCGAGTCACTTCTTGTAAACGGACTTGGGCGAGTATGAGCATGAGTCCAAATCCCATGGCAAATCTTATCATTTGTCGTCCAATGAGGTCTAAATTTTCTCCTCCTGCGCTGTAGAGCGTAATTAGTCCGATGCTGGAAAGAATTAATAATGCGATTAAGAGTGATTTATCTAAATAGAAAAACCGATTATTCTTGAAATTATTTAACATTTTTATACTCCTCTATACCACCAGATTTGACAACTTTTCGAAAGTTGTCAAATCTAAATAAATCTAAATAACTCACCTTACGCACCACCACCCCCAACCCCTCCTTGGTAAGGAGGGGGGTATCCTGGCGGTGCCGGTAGTGCGTACTCCCCTCCTTACCAAGGAGGGGTTGGGGGTGGTTGAATTAAAAGTACGTAAGGTGAGTAAATAAATCTAAATAAATCTCATAGATAAATCTATGGCCTGCACATGTTTAGTCAGGGTACCCACGGAAATGAAATCTACACCAGTTTCGGCAATGGCTCGAATATTCTCTAAAGTAATTCCGCCAGATGCCTCCAATTTGGCTCTTCCTTGTACTAAAGCCACCGCCTCTTTCAACTGAGCCACCGAAAAATTATCTAACAGTAAACTATCGGCGGTAACTTGTAGTGCCTCCTCAATTTGAGATAAGGTTTCTACTTCCACTTCTATCGGTAAGTGAGGGTACAAACGGCGAGCCGTAATGACTGCCGCGCTAATAGAGCCAGCCGCCAAAATATGATTCTCCTTGATTAAAAAAGCATCATAGAGTCCCTGACGATGATTTCTCCCTCCCCCACCAAGGACCGCATATTTTTGGGCACTACGTAATCCTGGTAAAGTTTTGCGCGTGTCCAAAATTTGTGCCGACGTGCCACGAATAGCGTTTACATAACGTTGCACTATAGTTGCGGTACCAGAAAGTAATTGTAAAAAATTCAAGGCAGTACGTTCACCGGTCAGCAAAACTCTAGCAGGTCCACGAAGAGCACATAATACTTGATTAGCGATTAGCATGTCACTTTCTTGACAGTACCAGATTATTTCGACATTGGCATCTAATTGCCGAAACACTTCATTAAACCATGGACTTCCGCATAAAACGGCAGTTTCTCGACTCCTTACCTGCCCCTGCATGACCCGAGATAGCGGAATCAATTGGGAAGTAATATCACCACTTCCCACATCTTCCATTAACGCCCGTTGCACCGTGGAAACTAAATCATTAGGTATTTGTAATATTGTCATCAGCAAACCATGGTTATTGAGAATTTTGACGTATAATTAAGGTATCACCGCGTTGGGTAAATTCTAACTGCTTGAGAAAACTCATCCCTAATAAAACCTCCTCTTCTCGCATCGAAGGAGTAATACTAGCTCGCACTTGACGTAATTCAATGGCCCCTAGCGTTACCCTATCTATCGTCGTACTATAAGCGGTAATAGTACCATTTGCCGTGGTCATTTGCATCTGAGCACCACGCTTTAATTCTAATCGATTGGCTAGTGACTCAGGAATCGCCAACATGGTCGCCCCGGTATCTAGCAAAAAGACTACAGGTGCACCATTTAAACTACCACTGGCCACATAATGTCCCATAGAATTACGTTGTAACACCACTTCACGAGGGCCATCACCACTAAAATGTGTGGTTAATTGTTGATTGGGATTATATTCTTTTTCCAGGAAAGAATTAAAAAATATTGTTAATAAAATTAACGCTATAATCCAAGCAACGTAAATCATACCTTTACCAATGCCTTGCGGAGATTCGCTCATATTCACTACTAAAATTAGTTATAAAATGGCGCTAATTTTGCCACATTTTTCTAGTTTAGCATAGTCATTATCTTGTCTAAATTTAAAAATTTTAGATTTAGATACACTTTATTGGGTCATTACATTGAGCGAGTAAATTGAATGAAAAATTACACTTTCCGCAAATTAATATTTCTCTCCATTTTCCTATTTTTACCCTTTTTACCGTTCACTCACCTGGCGGCGGCTCAAAGTGGCACGGTTAAATGGTTCAATACTGCCGCTGGTTTTGGTTACATCGACCCTGATAAGGGTGATGATGAAGTATTTGTTCATTTCAGCGTGATCGAAGGCTCGGTCAAACGACTGAATAAAGGGCAGAGGGTGCTTTACGAAGCCATCAAAGAAAAGGGGAAATTGAAAGCCACTTGGGTAAAAATTATTAGCTAACTCGCTTTACGCACCACCCCTAGCCCCTCCTTGCTAAGGCGGGGAATATTCCATGCGATTTAGGTGGTGTTTACTCCCCTCCTTACCAAGGAGGGGTTGGGGGTGGTTGAATTAACTGTGCGTAAGATGAGTAAAGAAGTATCAAGTCAATGATATTCAATCAAGTGAGATTTGCTATAGTATTCAAATCGCACGGGACTCTTGAGTCCCGTATGGCATTTGTGTTATGATTTTGATTTTGGAGTCCGGAATTTATTCCGTTGGCCGCGAGAACAATTTCGGATTCTAACGGAATAAATTCCGGACTCCAACGGCAACGGCAACGACAACGACAACGGCAACGACAACGATAGCTATGACTCGCTTAATTGATTACCTATTACTACTTTTGCTCATGATGACCACCACCACCACCACTTATGCCGTCGCACTAGACTCACAAACCGGCTTATTTTGGCAAATTGTTGGTCCTCGCCCTGACATAACACCCAGTTACTTATTTGGCACCATTCATTCTGACGACCCACGAGTGAGCAAATTACCGCCATTGATTCAACAACGGTTGGAGCAAGCTAACAGCGTGGTATTAGAATTATTGATGGATATACCGACCATTCAACAAGCCTCCAATGCCAAATTTTTCGATGACTCTCAAACCTTAGACGCACTTTTAGACCCGGCTCTGTATAACAAAATCGTCGCGGCCTTGCAACCATATCAGCTATCGGCTACCCTCATCAAGAAAATGAAACCCGTGGCCGTGCTAACCCTACTTCAAACACCTCCGCCTAAAAACGGCAACTATTTAGATTTTCTCCTTTATCAACAAGCAATGGCTTTGAAAATTCTGCCTTACGGCTTAGAGCAAGTGCCAGAGCAATTACAACTATTCGACGCCTTTTCGCCGGCCGAGCAATTAATATTACTCACGGATACTGTCAATTATATCAATGAATTACCCGCTATATTTGAACAATTGCACCAACTTTATTTACAAAAAAACTTGACAACTCTCCTAACTTACAGTCAGAATTATCTCCTGGCGCATAGCAGTCATCCCACACTTACTCAAACCTTTTTAAAACGGCTACTTAGCGACCGAAATTATAAAATGCTTACTCGAATGCTACCACGTTTACAAGAAGGTAATGCGTTTATCGCCGTCGGTGCGTTACACTTACCTGGAGCAGACGGATTACTTAATTTATTAGTACAGCGTGGGTATCGAGTAATTGCATTATATTAAACACCGGTAGGACCTACACACTGGCAGACCATCCTCATCAGTTTAGATTTGACAACTTTTTAAAAGTTGTCAAATCTGAGTTCAAAATCGGTTTAGATTTGACAACTTTTTGAAAGTTGTCAAATCTGAGTTCAAAATCGGTTTAGATTTGACAACTTTTTGAAAGT
>DZAL01000018.1:0-1189 GCA_022729575.1 Thiomargarita sp. | reverse complement strand
TGTCAAATCTGAGTTCAAAATCGCTTTAGATTTGACAACTTTTTGAAAGTTGTCAAATCTGAGTTCAAAATCGCCTTAGATTTGACAACTTTTTGAAAGTTGTCAAATCTGAGTTCAAACCAGGACTACATAATTATTATGAAATTTCTACCACACTATAAGCGTTATTTTTTCACCCTACTCCTTTTTCTCGGCCTCACTCAGCCACTATTGGCCGATACTCAGCAAACTGGCCTATTATGGCAAATTAGCAAACCAGGCCTAAAATCAAGTTTCTTATTTGGGACTATTCACTCTGATGATCCACGAGTGATAAAACTACCCCAGGCCATACACCAACACTTCGTCGCCGCGGATAGCGTCACCCTTGAAATAACACTCGATTTCTCTAATATAATGAAAAGTCTTTTCAGTATCTATCTACCCCCAACGAAAACTTTAGACCGACTAATTGATAAAACTGAATATACCCACTTAGTAAAATTACTCAACGAATATGGCGTACCAGAAGAGGCCACTAAACGCTTGAAACCATTGGCAATTATGATGATTCTCAGTATGCCTAAATCCTCCTCTGGAGAATTTTTAGACTTACAGCTATATCAACAAGCCCAAGCGGCGAAACAAGCGGTGTATGGTTTAGAAACGGTGGAAGAGCAATTAGCCATTTTCGATGTCTTGTCGATCGATGAACAAATCATGTTATTAAAAGACTCGCTTAAATATCTTGACGACATGCCCACCATTCTGGAAAAATTACATGAGCTGTACTTACAACGAGATTTAACCGCATTACTGAAATTCAATGAAAAATACATGAATCAAGGTGAATACCAAGAATTGGTGAAGAAATTGATGCAAAAATTGATAGATGACCGCAACGTGCTGATGACCAAAAGAATGCAACCACGTCTAAGCGAAGGAAATGCGTTTATCGCGGTCGGTGCGCTACATTTACCTGGGGACAAAGGTATTTTGAAGTTACTGGAAGCACAAGGTTATCGAACCTCCCCGGTGTATTGAACTCCTAAACTTTGGTAATTCCTACCAGCACCTGTGGCCCAGGTAGAGTGCATAAGCGATAGCGTCATGCACCTTCTCAAGTTTGAGAGATGACGCTTCGTTTACAACATCCTAAGTACTGAAGCAGAAATTTTGCGGTATTTTCCCTCACCCCCGACCCCTCTCC
>DZAL01000309.1 GCA_022729575.1 Thiomargarita sp. | reverse complement strand
AAATCTGAAGATTTGGACTCCAACGCCGTAACTTTAGCTTAACTTAATGGCAGTGACGCTCTACACCCTACGCTCTACATCCTACGCAATAAACTATAAGCGTCATACACCATTGATTTTGAAAAAAGTTATACCTTTAGGTGTCTGACACTTCGCTTACAAGTACTGAAGCATAAATTTTCCCGTATTTTCTTTCGCCCCTCTCCCTCTGGGAGAGGGGTCGGGGGTGAGGGAAAATACCGCCAAATTTCTGCTTCAGTACTTAGTGTTTCTAGCCGGTTTCGCCACACGGTTTGATTATAGTAATACTCACCTACTGTTGTACTTTTCGAGGGATAACACCCCTTCGAGGGGTGTTATCCCTGCTGGCTGGCCAAACTCATTATGGGACAACTGGATAAGGATATTACTATATATGGTTCCAAAAAGTTGGTAGTCCCTACCAACCAATGGAGGTATTAAAAGACCGGGATAACACCTTCGCGGGGGGTATCCCTGCTTGACGAATTTAGAACACTTTAACCATGTTGGTAGTGAGAAAATTTGGCGGAGGACTTAGGACTGGCAGTCCTCAAAGGACTGCCAGTCCTGACCGCATCATTATCCACCTGTCATCACTACCACCATTTTTCGCTTTCCTAAACGGCTAAGGTTTAGGAAATCTTAACCTTTGGTTGTTGATAACCCATTGAATTTTAACACCTCCATTGGTTTGGAGGGACTACCCAACTTCTGACAAAGGTGATTGTCTTAGGAAATCGGATAGTTTCAAGGGCGATAATGATAACGAGGAGTGGTCTTTAAATTGGGCCGTTGTCAGTAATGTGTGGCTGGCAATCTGGATGACTGTTAACAGGTATTCAGGGTCAAGTTGTTGAATCTCGATAAGTAGTTGGTCAAAAGGACGAATTTCTGGTTGCCTGGTGATCTCCAAGGGTTAAGAAGAGTTCAAGTATTATAGGTATTGGACAACTTGATGTCAACACTTCAAACACAAGTTCAAGTTTAGGAGTACGGAATTGATTCCGTCGTGTTTGAACGGAATCAACTCCGTACTCCAATTTTCCTCAGCTAAAGAGGCTTGACAACCGGAGTGAACGACCATAGAATAGTTTTCAGTTAACTGCGATTTGACTATCACCATGAAACCAACCGTTTATTTAGATACGACCATTCCCAGTTATTTATTTGATGAACGAGATAGTCTCAAAAACTACTTAGAAACTACACGCCAATGGTGGGAACAAGAACGGCAGCATTTTGAAGTGTGGATTTCGGACCAGACCATTGCCGAAGTGAAAAATGGCAATTATCCTAGAAAATCAGAAGTGTTGAATTTTATTTCGCAGTTGCCCGTTCTGCCCTTTGAGGAACGTATTACCGAAATTACCCAGGTGTATATAGACAACTATGTCATGCCGCGGGTGTTAGAAGGAGATGCCCGGCACCTTGCGTATGCTTCTTTTCATCGAATCAATTTTTTGTTGACCTGGAATTGCAACCACTTGGCGAATGCGAATAAACAGCAACATATTCGCATCATCAACACCAGATTGCGGTTGTATATCCCTGACATTGTCACCCCCTTGACTTTAGTTACGGAGAAGAAACTATGATAACTAACCCGTTGTTGGAAGACATTTATAATACCCAGAAACGTATGGTGGAGGACTCTCAGTACGACATGAAAAAGTACACTGAGAATTTGCAAAGGCAGGTTCTGGAAATAGAAGAACAGTATGGTCTGAAATTCCACTATGGTAAGATTGAGGGTGGGCCAATAGACGTGTTGAAACTTTGAGAATGACGCAATATTCCATATTGCGTTCCAGGGGGTGAGAGTGCAAGATGAAATCTTGCACCTCCTCCACGGGCACCTATCTTTAATTTAGTCTTTTCTCCAAAGAGTTCACTATGCAAATTACCCTAACACTCCCTGATGAGATAGTTAAACAACTTCTCAGTTTGCCACAGCCTGAAGAATTTATGCGGGAAGCTATTTGTACCGCGGTATACAATCGGTCTTCTCACCCATCACTTCCGTCCTCTAAATGGGCACAAGTGGTTGAACGGATTCGGGAGAATCCGATTGATTTGGGTGAATATACGGACCAGTTTCGGCGTGATCGGCAGGAGTTTCGAGAGAATTTCGTGTTTCAACAGGACGGTGTAATATGAGTCGGCAATACTTACTTGATTCTAACACCGTTTCAGACCTTTACAATCTGTCAGCGTTGGCGTATGCCCCTATTTGCCGAAGACTAGCCAGTTTGAAGAGTGATGAAAAGGTATATGTTTCCATCTTGACTCTGTATGAATTGGAATATGGTTTTGCCCATGCCCCAGATAACAAGAAGGCGAAAGTTAGACAACAGATTAATCAGGCACAGCAGGACTTTGAAATCTTACCGCTGTCAAGAGAGGGTGCCAAATTGTTTGGAATACTCAAACAAACTATCAAGGAAGCACGCAACCTTAATAACCTCGTTACCACGCTCCGCGTGGTAATGCAGTGTGGACGCTCCGCGTCCAGTGCGGCCTCGTGGCAATTCACTGGCGGTAGTTCGTTCAAGTCACTGGACGCAGAGCGTCCGGTCTGCATTACCACGCGGAGCGTGGTAACGAGGTGATGTGGCTAGTTTTCTACCATTTCTACGGTGACTCCGCCAGGGAGTACACTCCCATCAGGGGCAGGTTTCACCTGACAACTAGCTTGCGCTGGGCGAGGGGGAAAGCGCATAAAATTATCGTCAAATTCGCGGGCGATAGCAAACAAATTGGCAAGATCACTATTTCGATGTTTAGCAATTTCCGCCCGAAATTCTTCTGGACTCATCGCACGAAGTTCAGCAAGAGTCTTTTGTACTGCTTGCTGAAATAATTGTTGATTCATGGTTAGAACTCCTCAATTCTGTCTAAATGGATACTGGTTTCGTCCCGCACCACATAAGCAAGTGGATTACCTAACAATGTAGTTGGATAACTTAAGCATTTAGGTGGTGATGGCAAACGAATTTGGAACACTTTACATTTCGTATTCGTGTTCCTTTCTAATCTTTCAATAAAAATGTTATAGAGCGCACCTGTATTCCGGACATCATCATCTAGTTGGTCCGTGTCATGTTGTTGTATAGCAAAGATACCCAAGTCATCTTTAGCGGAGGGCTCTTCCAAATCCCAAAATTCATTCTCCTTGACGCAAATATTTGCGTAAATAACGGCACCCTCATTGGCTTTGAAATCGCCTTTACGGACCCGATATTCATACCAACAATTCGCTAACTCTTTAGCATAAATATTCTCTCGCCAAAAATACACACCCGTTCCTACACGTCCTTTATCCGTCTTTTGAAACCTCTGCTGCTGGACAATTTCCTGTGCCGCTGCCCGACTGGTGCCATGTACTCCTTTAAGAGTAAGCATGGCAACAGTTTCAACCTCGGTGATAACGTCAGTCACCTCAAGATTCCTCCGTTAGTTTGCCACTAAATTCTGAAGACTTTCGTCCTGACGTATTTTATTAAAGGCATGAATCTTTTTCGCCAGTCAAGTAGGGTGGGTAAGTGTTTATTTGCCCACCAATCCACTCCTGTTCGTGGTGGGCAACGATAAACCTGTTGCCCACCCTACCTAGCTCCCAATAATTCGAGTGGCGTGGAAAAGAAATATAGCATTAACCTTCAATGATTACAAGTCCCCCCAACAAAAAAGCAGTTTGCCGCCAGTGAGACAAACTGCTGTTGAAGATTCTGCACCTCAACTTCTAGTAGTCCTTACCAACTAATAGAAGTGTTAAAATCTAGGTGCCAGATTCCCTAAACCTTACAGGTACTAGGTTTCCTAAGCCTCGAAGGCTTAGGAAACCTTGAGCCTTGGTAACCCATTGAATTTTATGACCTCCATTAATTTGGAGGGATTGTCTAACTTCTCTTTCTATTGCTGCTTAACCGTATTCAAATCCAAATCAAACACAAACGCGCCAGTCCTTTGCTGCATTTCTACACTGTAATTCAACCTCTGTGTGCCGGCAAATGGTATGGTCACTGGGACGGCCACACAGTCAAGTATCCACTCCTGTTCGTGGTGGGCAACGATAAACCTGTTGCCCACCCTACCTAGCTTATCTTTTTAGTTTTCACCAAATATAGTAATATCCTTATCTAGTTGTCCCATAATAAGTTTGGCCAAACCGCAGGGATAACACCCCTTCGAGGGGTGTTATCCCTCAGAAGTACAACAGTAGGTGAATATTACTATACTAAAGAGCCAATTGCAAAATCCATTCATCCATAACGACAACCTTAGCCATATAGGCT
>DZAL01000448.1 GCA_022729575.1 Thiomargarita sp. | reverse complement strand
TAAGGCTTCAAGTTTATTGTTTGGAGGAATTCTCAACTCTTGTAAAGCAGTTACAGAATCTAACTGGTCTAACTTTCGACTGGCAACTTTCCAAATGGAAGGCGGGCAGACTTTTCTCGCCGATTTGGTGTTTTCGCCGTTGAAAATATCTTCTGTTCCCGTATCTTTGAACGACTTTATCATGCCGCCATGATAGCATGATATTCATGCTATTTCAAGCCCCAATATTTTGCGCGAGACGGGCTAACGGTTTGCATTACCCGCGCTGGGGCGGGCGGCGGCGAAGCCGTCCAGCCAGAAAAATGAAAAGGCGTGTGAAACTGCTTGAGATGTGCGCAGAATCCCCAGCGTCAGGTGCACGCTTTGTTGGCTGGCGCTTATGCTTACCAGAACCTTTGCTTTGAAAAACTACGCTGGCACTCGCGGTCTTACTTCGCGGTCAAGACGACTACCCAAAGAATCGAGTGTTACATCTAAATCGTATTCTGCTTGTAATCCAATCCAAAACTGAGGCGAATTACCAAAATAGCGAGATAAACGCAAGGCTGTATCTGCCGTGACACTACGAGTTCCCAACACTATTTCATTTATACGGCGTGCGTCTACACCAATATCAATAGCCAACCGATTCTGACTTAAATCCAGCGGCTTCAAAAATTCTTCCATTAAAACTTCACCAGGGTGAATAGGGTTTAATTTATCAGACATGCTTACCTGCCAATCTAGTGATAATCCGTAATTTCCACGTCAATGGCGTCACTGCCTTCCCAACGAAAGCAAATACGCCATTGGTCATTAATCCGAATACTCCATTGACCTGCCCGATTTCCACTTAACTTTTCAAGGCGGTTAGCGGGAGGAACGCGCAAATCATTAATGGAAAAGGAGTTATTTATCATGCGTAGTTTACGCAAGGCAACTTGCTGAATATCGGAGGGTAACTTGCGTGAGCGTTGCCGTTGATAAATTTTCTGAGTTTCGGCGTCTTTGAAGTTTTTTATCACGGCTTTATTTTATAGCGCGGCGCACCAAATGTCAA
>DZAL01000308.1 GCA_022729575.1 Thiomargarita sp. | reverse complement strand
TAGGAAAGTTAGCACCTGGATTTTAATACCTCCATTAGTTGGTAGGGACTACCCAGTAAGTGAATATTACTATACCTCCATTGGGCTGGTAGGGACTACCAGTTAACGGCCATAAGCGATAAATTCTATGGTTTTTAGGAAACCATTGCTGTCAAAATCAACTTGACAATTCTTATTTATTATGCCATTATATATAAGTATGATGATATTCGTCCACATTCAGATGCAACGTTGGCCAGTAGCTCTGCGAAAAGCAGGGAGAAGTGGTTGCGTCTGGGTGAGGATGAATCACATAAATTAATTGCAAAATCAATTGATTACAATTTAATTAATAAAAATTAATCAAAGCCACAGACGCTTATAGTTAGCGTTGGTGGCTTTTTTTTTCGACATTTAAGGTATATTATGTCAATTTTAGTGGCCTATTTAAGTCTTATTGTAATATGGTCAACCACGCCATTAGCGATTAAATGGAGTATCGATACGGGACATTTTTTGTTCGGTGTCAGTAGTCGCATGGTCTTAGGCGCATTGTTATGCTTATTGATAATTGCGTTATTGCGGATAAAGTTTCCTTGGCATCGGGCGGCGGTGCATTGTTACCTTGCCGCTAGTGTATCCATTTACGGTTCCATGTTGATGACCTATTGGGGTGCACAATTTATTTCTTCGGGTTTGATTTCAGTGTTATTTGGACTGGCTCCCATATCCACCAGTTTGATGGCAACAGTATGGTTGAATGAACGTCATTTTAGTGTGACTAAATGGTTGGGAATGCTCATCGGTTTGCTAGGGTTGGCATTGGTTTTTAACACCAGTTTGAAAGAGCATTCACAGTCGCTCAAAGGGTTGTTAGCCATTTTGGCCGCGGTCTTTTTATATTCATTTAGTACCGTGTGGACGAAACGATTGAATAAAAATATTTCGCCCTTGGCGACGACGAGTGGTGGATTATTAATCGCGTTGCTGTTATATGGTGTCACTTGGTTATGGCTAGGTGAATCTTGGCCAACGCACTTAACGACACGAAGTTTGCTGTCGATAATTTATTTAGGAGTATTTGGCTCCGTCGTCGGATTTATGTTGTATTACTATATTCTCAAAAACCTTGAAGCGCCGCGGGTTGCTTTAATTTCGTTGATTACACCGGTGTCGGCGTTATTATTGGGGCAAACCATTAATGATGAAGTGATTTCCATGATGGTCTGGCTCGGGGCCGCCGTGATTTTAAGTGGGTTAGGGATGTATCAATGGGGAGATAAATTAGTGCGGGTGATTCGGGAAGTGTGATTCGAGAGGGAAAAATTTACTTCATTCGTGCCAATACCAATTATCACTAATATATGGAGTTACAAAGCTACCGGCTAAAGCCTCCACTCCAACCCGGCTAAAGCCTCCACTCCAACCCGGCTAAAGCCTCCACTCCAACGTTTCTTAGGGTGGCTTCAGCAGTTTCACGTACTCAAACAGGTGTTGCACACAAGGTCGATAATAAGTACTGAAGCAGAAATTTTCTCGTATGTTCTTTCGCCCCATTGCTCAACTAGAAAAGATAGTGGGACTGATGAAAGGTGAGCGGTCACATAGTCAGGACTGGCAGTCCTCGAAGGACTGCCAGTCCTATAATAAAGTTACCACCCAGATGGCATCACTACCTTTTATTGTACATGACCATTTATTTACATATATACATGAATCAGTACTGAAGCGAAAATTCGGCGGTATGTTCCCTCACCCCCGGCCCCTCTCCCAAAGGGAGAGGGGCGAAAGAAAATAGGAGAAAATTTCTGCTTCAGTACTTACTACTATATCAAGCTATGCAATATAGACTGGTCGCAGGAACTTTTTCCCGCGGCCCAATTTTAATCACTTTATTTATTAAAATCTATCAATGAGAAATTAGATGTCTTTAGCTTATTTACATCACAATGATTGCTTACTCCATGACATGGGTTTTGGACATCCAGAATGTCCGGCCAGAATTAGTGCTATCGAGGACCAATTACGGGCTTCACATTTACTCGATTTTGTCAGTTATTACGAAGCACCTATGGCCACTCGCCGACAATTGGCGCGGGTCCATGAGTTAAAATATATTGACCGAGTTCTCGAATTTAGCCAGCAAGAAGGTCATGCGTATCTGGATCCAGATACGGTGATTACTCCTCACACGCCTCAGGCCGCTTTACGAGCCGCCGGTGCGGTAGTCCAAGCTACGGAATTGGTCGTTACTGGTAAGCATCAGACGGCTTTTTGTAACATTCGTCCGCCCGGGCATCATGCTTTACGTAATCAAGCCATGGGCTTTTGTTTTTTCAACAATGTGGCGGTAGGTGCGGCACATTTAATTGAAGAATATGGATTAAACCGAATCGCTATTGTCGATTTTGATGTACATCATGGAAATGGTACGGAAGAGATTTTTCGTAATGACCCGCGAGTGATGCTGTGTTCCACTTTTCAACATCCGTTTTATCCGCATTGTGGTGCCGACGTGTTTAGTGAGTATATTATTAATGTGCCGTTACCAGCGGGGACGACGGGCGATAAATTCCGGGCCGCCGTGATTACGCATTGGTTGCCCGCATTGCATAAATTTGCGCCACAATTGATTTTTATTTCCGCCGGGTTTGATGCCCACCATGAGGATGAGATGTCACAATTGCATTTACATGCCAGTGATTATGCCTGGGTGACTCAAGAAATTTTATTGGTGGCGGATAAATATGCACAAGGACGAGTTGTTTCCGTTTTGGAAGGTGGCTATGAGTTACAGGCGTTAGGTCGTAGCGTGGCTGCTCATCTGAAAGTATTGATGCGAATAGTATAATTAACTTCACTTTACGCCTGACCACCCCCAACCCCTCCTTGGTAAGGAGGGGAGTAAGCACCACCTAACTCGCAGGGGAGATTCTCCGCCTTAGCCAGGAGGGGCCAGGGGTGGTTTGCGTAAAGTGAGTAATTAACTTCACCTTACGCACCCCCCCTCCTTGCCAAGGAGGGGCAGGGGGTGGTTGAGTTAACCGTGCGTAAAATGAGCAATTAATTTTTCTTTTTAGTAGCAGGTAATTTATAACTATGACGGTTTGGCATTTACGACAAGCCACTCGTCGATTAACGCAAGGTGGAATTATTGCCTATCCGACGGAAGCGGTTTATGGTTTAGGGTGTGATCCTCTTAATTTTATGGCGGTGACTCGTTTATTGGTTCTAAAACAGCGCAGTTGGCGGCAGGGATTGATTCTCATTGCCGCGGAGTTTGCCCAATTGCAACCGTTTCTGGCACCGTTGACGGCCACTGTGCAAGAGCGAGTATTTGCTACTTGGCCTGGACCGGTCACTTGGTTATTGCCCGCGAAACCAGAGGTGCCGGCGTGGTTACGTGGTGATTCTGCTCAATTAGCCGTCCGGGTCAGCGCACATCCAGAGGTCGTGGCATTATGTCAACATTGGGGACAGCCGCTGGTTTCCACCAGTGCCAATTTGAGCGGTAAACCGGCGGCGACCACGGCGTTACAAGTGCGCCGTCGTTTGGGCTTAACCATTGATTATCTCCTTCCAGGCGCGGTCGGCGAGAGAACACGACCGAGCGAAATTCGCGATGGGTTGACTAATAGAATTTTCCGAATGTGAGATGTGGAATCCAAATTTTAAAATTTGGACTCCAGATGAATTAACGTGATGAAGGTACATAACCAACATCTACATTATTCCCAATTCCGCCGGGTTGGCCGTCAGCACCAAAAGAATACAATGAAAACGGTTGGCCACTATTACTGGCTTGAGCACTATACTGATAAGGTCGATTCCAAGGGTCTAGTGGCACGGATTCTTCCAAATAGGGTCCTTTCCACAGCGATTTGGTATTTTCATCGGCTGGCGAGGTATTGAGCAGAGATAGTCCTTCTTGGTCCGTAGGATAGCGGCCCAAGTCTAAATACATTGCGCTCAATGAACTTTTCAGCATTTTAACTTGAGTACCAGCGGTGTCGACTTTGGCACCTTCAACGTGTCCGAAGAGGCGGGGACCAACAAAGCCGGCCACTAAACCAATGATGACTAAAACGACTAGCATTTCTAAGAGTGTAAAACCGGATTGAAACAGATTTTTCATAAGTTCACCTTTAAAATTATTTTTTAATATCAATAAGTTGAATAAAATTGACGAATTGTACAACCACCCCCAACCCCTCCTTGGTAAGGAGGGGCGAAAGAGGCAATGCCATTAAGTTAAGCTAATGCCATTAAGTTAAGCTAAGGTTACGGTAGTCTCTCCAAACCAATGGAGGTTGTTAAAATTCAATGAGTTATCAAAGCTCAAAGTTT
>DZAL01000136.1 GCA_022729575.1 Thiomargarita sp. | reverse complement strand
GAGATTCTCCAACGGCTAAATGTGTTGATGAAAACGTCGTTGCAACAAGACACGGAACAGGCCCGTTCCGATGATGGCTTAGAGGCGGCGATTTGTCTGGTGAAACCGCGGGAGAAAATCTTAATGTTTGCGGGTGCGAAATTGCCATTGTATTATCTGCACCAAGACCAACTGAAGATGATTAAAGGGGATAAGAACAATTTGGGTTATAAGCGGTCGAACGTCAATTTTAACTTCACGGCACATACTTTGCCACTAGAAGCCGGAATGACATTTTATTTGGCCACTGATGGCTTGCTCGACCAATTGGGCGGACCGAAGCGGTTGCCGTTGGGGAATAAACGGTTTCAAGCGTGGTTGTTAGAACATCGTCAGAAGCCTGTGGCCGAACAAGAGGTGCCTTTACTGAAGGCATTTCAGGAATATCAAGGCGAGAATGAGAGACAGGATGATGTGACAGTGGTGGGATTTGGAGTTTAATTGGATTTGACTTAGATTTGACAACTTTAAAAAAATCTGTTAGCCTAGAATTAGATTTGACAACTTTTCGAAAGTTGTCAAATCGGTTCAACCAATTGTCAAATCCTTCAAATCTATAAGGAGAATAGTACATGCTAGATAATCTGTACCAATTTAAAAAAGAACTCAATCAACGGGGTATCTTTTTTTGTTTCAGCGGGCCTCTGTCGCAAGACCTGCTGGTGGAAATTGGCGACACGCTGAGAAATAAGATGAAGCAAGAAGAAGCGAGTTCATCTACCATTCTCAAAGTGTTTTCCATGTTTGTGGAACAAGCACAAAACATTATCCATTATTCCGCGGAAAAAATCCCACTGGACCGTCCTGACAAAACCACCTTAAGTAGCGGCATCATCGTGGTCGGTTATGAGGGCCAACACTATTATGTGTTGTGTGGCAACGCCATTGACAATGAGGTCGTTGGTACGTTGCGTGAACAATTGACGAAATTGCAACAGATGAACAAGGACGAACTCAAGCGTTATTACAAAGAACAACGCAAAAAAGATGCCCATGAAAGTAGTAAAGGGGCGGGATTGGGGTTTATTGAACTCGCCCGCCACTCCATCACGCCGATTGAATTTAATTTTCAACCAGTGGATAACGACTTCTCGTTTTTTTCTTTGAAAACTGCAATTTAAGGAGATTTGTCAATGGACAATTGGAAAATCGAAGCGACTAAGCATACGCCTGAAATTTATTTTGACGCAACGAATAACGTGCTTTCCATGCAGGGGGAATCTTACCCAGAAAATGTGGATCAGATATCGCAGCCTTTGTTTTCTTGGTTGGCGAACTATCTTGCCCAAGCCAATCCAGACCAAGCGTTGACCGTGAATATTGAACTCACTTATTTCAACAGCAGTTCTTCCAAAATGTTGTTGGATTTATTTGACCGTCTGGAAGAAGCGGCAACAACGGGTAACCATATTACCGTTAACTGGATTTATGAGGCCGACAACGATAGTGCTGAAGAATTTGGTGAGGAGTTTAAGGAGGATTTGGAGGCGCTAACTTTCAATTTGGTTAAACAGTGAGAGGTATCGACGTTGAGAAACCGAAGTTTTTGAAAAATTTGGTTTCTTCTCTACCAGTCACACCTCACCAACCGTCAATTTTACGAACCCCTTATGGCTGAGAAATCCACCCTGTTTCAAACTGAAGAAGCGGTATTAGAAAAAGCTGCTGACGTGGTAGAACAATTTAAGCACCAAGAGATTCCTCTTTTGCAAGAGTATAAACGTCTCGTCAAGGACTACAAGAAGTTACTCAAACAAACCAAATTTCTGGTTAAAATGAGTGACTTGCAGCAAGGTCAGTTAACTACTCGCACCGCAGGGCTCCAATCTAGTAACTTGGAGTGGCAACAAAAAGCGCAAGAAGCCGAGGCAGCGGTGCGGGCGACGGAAAAGCGCTTGGCCCAATTCTTAGATGCGGTGCCTGTGGGTGTTTTTGTGGTGGATGCAAACGGTTCTCCTTACTATGCGAACCAAAAAGCGCAACAAATTCTTGGTAAAGGCATCATTCCTTCTACCAACAGTACCGCTTTACCAGAAATTTATCAAGCCTATTTGGCGGGCACCACGCAGTTGTATCCTCCAGAACGTCAACCCATTGTCCAAGCTTTGCAAGGCAAACTCGCCAGTGCCGATGATACCGAAATTCATCAACACGACAAGATTATTCCTATAGAAGTTTGGGGCACCCCCATCTTTGATGCCGAAGGGAACGTGGCTTATGCTCTTGCCGTTTTTCAAGACATCACGGAACGAAAACAGGCCGAAGCGGAACGGATTCAGTTTACGCAAGAACTGGCGCAGTTGAATAAGGCTTATGAACGCTTTGTGCCTCGTCAATTTTTAAGTTTCTTAAACAAGAAAAGCATTGTTGAAGTTCAATTAGGTGACCAAATTGAAAAAGACATGACCATTTTGTTTTCAGATATTCGAGACTTTACGCGCATCTCAGAAACGATGCGGCCGCTGGAGATTTTTGACTTCATCAATAACTATTTGGGACAGATGGAACCGATTATTCTTGACCATCATGGTGTCATTGATAAATATATTGGCGATGCGATTATGGCGGTGTTTCCAACCTGTGCTGATGATGCAGTTGGTGGTGCCATTGCCATGTTAAAAACTCTGAATCAGTATAATCAACTGCTCAAACGAGCTACCTTACCGCAAATTTTTATTGGTATCGGCTTAAATACGGGGCCTATGGCACTAGGCACGGTAGGCGGTCAAAATCGGATGGATGGAACGGTGTTATCTGATGCAGTTAATTTAGCTTCTCGATTGGAAGGACTCACTAAAATCTATCATGCCCCTCTTCTTATCACGGAGCATACTTATCTGAAATTGGCAGACCCCTTACGGTATCACATACGAGTGATAGATGTGGTGAAAGTCAAGGGTAAAACGGAAGCAGTAACCATTTATGAAGTCTATGATGCTGACCCGCCTGAAATGATTGCCTTGAAAGATGAAACCCGCGAAGATTTTAAAGTCGGTTTCGTACTTTATCATTCAGGAGAATTTTCTGATGCACGTCCCCCTTTTGAAAAAGTTTGGCAAAGAAATCCAATGGATAAGGTAGCCCAAATTTATTTGAATCGTTGTCATGAAATATTAGGGATGGCGATGCCACCATCGGCTAAAATTCTGATAGTGGACGATACACCAATGAATGTGAAAATTTTATCTTATATTTTAGTTGCTAACAAATTTGAAGTATTAGTGGCACACAATGGGGAAGAGGCGCTGACTATAGTAGAGTCTCAAGACCCTCATTTAATTTTATTAGATGTCATGATGCCTGGGATAGATGGTTTTGAAACGTGTCGGCGATTGAAGGCGCAACCACGTACCAAAGATATTCCAGTGATTTTTATAACCGCTTTGACCGAGAAGGAGCATAAAGTCAAAGGCTTTGAAGTGGGGGCCGTCGATTACATTACTAAACCATTTCAACGGGAAGAGGTGTTAGCGCGGGTTAAAATCCATCTGAGTAATCAGTTTTTAATAAAGCGACTTATTGAAAAGATTAATTAAAATAATAAGATTGGGGAAAAGATTTGACAACTTTTGGAAAGTGGTCAAATCTCGAATCGAATTTAAAGATTTGACAACTTTCGAAAAGTTGTCAAATCTAAATCGCGTCAAGATTCTAAACCGCGTCAAGATTTGACAACTTTCGAAAAGTTGTCAAATCTAAACCGCGTCAAGATTTGACAACTTTTGGAAAGTTGTCAAATCTAAACCGCGTCAAGATTTGACAACTTTCGAAAAGTTGTCAAATCTAAACCGCGTCAAGATTTGACAACTTTTGGAAAGTTGTCAAATCGAAAATTCTACTCCTCAGAAAAGTCATATTCCGGTGCGTCCAATGGCTCCTGAATATAGTGACCTTGAGCGAAAGCCACCTCAGAAGACCAAAGTATTGATAAACTATTGGCATCTTCCACTGATTCGGCAATCGTCAATTTGCCAAGCTCATGCGCGGTCTTCACAATATTTTGCACCGCTTGTTGATTCTCCGGATTGCTCGATAATCCTTTACTGAAGGAAGAATCAATCTTCACATAATCCACCGGTAAATGTTTCAGTGTGGTCGCCGAATTTAACCCGGTGCCAAAATGTTCTAACGCCGATTTACATTCACTGGCTTGTAGTTGCTTAATAAACGCTTGGGCCATCTTAATTTGCGTAATCGCAGTGGATTCGCTCAATTCAATAATGACACGTTCCCCTGGCAATTGGGTGGCTTTTAACAATTTTCTCAAGCTCAATAACACATCAGCATCTTTAATAGCTTGGTCCGATAATTTGATGAAGAAATGAGTCTTATGACCTTTCTTTTGTTGTTCCACCAATATTCTAATCGATTCCTTCATTACCCATTTATCCAACTTTACACTCAAATTAGCTTTCTCCGCTGCATCAAAGACCTCGCCAGTAGGTACTTGGTTACCTGCGGCATCGACCATCCGTAAGAAGACCTCGTAAATCTCTTGCGTGTCACCGCGCAAACTAATGATTGGTTGGAAGCGTAATGACAAACGATTTTCTTCAATCGCCGTTTCGACCATTCTGGTCAGGTCCGAAGGTTTGAGTTTGCCGACCTCGTCACTTTTCATCACGGCTTTATAGACTTCAAAACCGTTTCCGCCGCGGTCCATCACGATTTTACAGGCAGCCAGTGCGTCACTCAGAATTTCTTGTGAAGTAATGGTAGAGGCAAATACTATCTCAATACCAATGCTACAGGTGGTCATTACCGATTGTCCCACTTCGGTCACGGTACTTTCTATGGTTTTGCAAATCTTCTCCGCTAACTCATTGGCATATTCTTTATCTTTGTCATTTAACAAGAAGCTAAACACGTCTTCTCCTAAACGCGCTAAACTGCCTCCTTCGCAAATGCCTTTGAGTACTTTACTGATATTTTGAATCACCGGGTCAATGCCACCCAAACCCACTCGTTGCTTAATGGAGTCAAAATTATCCAGCGTAATGTAAAGTAGGACGCTACGAGTATGCGTTTCCATGGCTTTCGCCAACGCTTTTTCCAACAATTCCATAAAATATTGACGATTGAATAGACCGGTCAATTGGTCGCGGCGACTTAACTCCTTCAATTTCAACTCTAAATCTTGACTTTGGGTGCGGTCTCGCATAATAACTTGCAAACACCGCTCACCTTCATAAATGGCATGACCGACTTCCATGGCTAACCCAAACCGCTTATTATTGGATTGGAGCCCTTCCAATTCAATTTGGCTCTCTTCATCTTTCTGATCCGTCATAAAATCGCGCATAAAATTCTTGAATTTACTTCGGTCTTCCAACACCAATAAATCCATGATCGGCAATCCTTCCAAATCTTCCACGCTACTGTAATTAAACATTTTCAAATAACTAGGATTGGCATAGGTGTGCATTCCATCATGGATATAAGCAATCGCATCTTTAGAAGTTTCTAACAGCATTTTGTTCTGTTTTTGACTTTCTTTATACAATTGCTCTAAATGCTTGTGTTGGCGACGGATGGCCAAATTTTCTAATTCGCGGCCTACCACCATCTGTAAACAGGCATCATTACCACTGGGAATAACTACTTTGCTCCCAGCTTTAAGCAACTCCGCCATGATTTTTCCTTCCAATTTACTGACTAACGCAATCACCGGAATATCTTGCTTGGCACTGTTGACCATTTCACAGACTTGACTGACCGTAAAATCACCGACTTGAGAAACCGCAATGATTAAATCCCATTCTTGCTCAGTGAGGGCATCTTGTAAATCTTCATCATCCTCTACATGGCGTGGACGAATTGGATAGCGGGCTTTGCGTAAACTATTTAAAATGACTTCCGCTTCATTCGCGGATTCTTCAATCACAATTAGGCGAATAATATTATCTTGTTTCATTAGGCAACTCCCTTAAAAAAGGTTATTCTATACGATTGATTACTCACCTTACGCACAACCACCCGTAGCCCCTTCTTGCTAAGGTGGGGAATATCCACTGCGATTCTGATGGTGCTCACTCCCCTCCTCACCAAGGAGGGGTTGGGGGTGGTTGAGTTAACCGCACGTAAGGTAAGTTATTATATGATTGGTAAATTGTGGATAATAGTGATGCTACCAAAATTAAGTATTATATTTTTAAATTATAATCGTTTATCGGAAACTCGTTATACTCTATCTCATCTGCGTGGTTTATTGGAATCTCGTCAAGGGGTTGAGGTCATTGCGATAGATAATGGCTCTACGGATGGCACTTTAGCCTTTTTACAGTCTCAAAGTGATTGGGTGCGAGTCATTTCTTTGCCTACTAATACAGGTATTGCTGGCTATAATGAAGGCTTTAAACTAGCGCAAGGGGATTATTTGTTAGTCCTTGATGACGATTCACATCCTGTGGATAATACCACACTAGACCGAATTGTTCAATGTTTAGATACCCGTCCTGAAGTCGGAGTAGTGGCTTGTCGAATTGAGACATTACAAGGACATAGCGTTTATAGTTGGCATTTGCCAAAACTAGACTTGCCGGGAGAATCGATGGCTTTTGTCGGTTGTGGTTTTGCCATTCGCCGTCAATTATTTGAACAAATTGGTTGGTATCCAGCGGAATTTTTCCTTTATCAAAATGAAATCGAAGTGGCCATTCGAGTGATGCAACGAAATTATAAAATTTATTATGACCCTCAGTGCCGCGTCATTCATCGGCACTCACCACAAGGCCGCACTCATTGGCGACGGGTGTATTATCCAACCCGTAATACTATTTGGGTTATTCGCCGCTATTTTCCCTGGCCGGGGGCGGCTTACCTCATTGCCTCACGTCTCAGTTTTGGTTTAGTGCGAGCAATACAGGCCCGTGATTTACGTTGCTATTATCAAGCGGTGAGAGAAGGCTTACTGACTCCGATTGAATTTCAGGAATTATCACCCGCCTTACTTAAACAATTAACAGGATTTTGGCGGCAAAATAGTTTATGGCACCAGATATTTGGAATTTCATAATTTAGATTTGAACTTAGATTTGACAACTTTCCAAAAGTTGTCAAATCTTAAATTCGATTCGAGATTTGACAACTTTCCAAAAGTTGTCAAATCTTAAATTTGATTCGAGATTTGACAACTTTCCAAAAGTTGTCAAATCTTAAATTCGATTCGAGATTTGACAACTTTCAACAAGTTGTCAAATTTTTCTTCAAAACTCTTGGGACCGTGTCGTTTCGTGTTACGGGAATTTCAACTTTCGAGAAGAGAGGTGAGATATAGAGTATAATTATAGTGTCTTCATTATTTACTATTTTAGGAGTTGCTAATATGTTAAATTTACTCAATTATCAAATTGATACTCCCTTGTTTGAAAGTATCTCCTCGATGATTTATCGTGCCAAACGAGTGACTGACCAACAACCGGTGATACTCAAACTGTTAAAAACCGATTATCCTACGCCCAGTCAAATTCACTACTATCAACAAGAATATCAAATACTTTCCCAATTGAATCAACCAGGGGTAATTAAAGCCTATAGTTTAGAAAGTTATCAACATCGACCCTTACTGGTATTAGAAGATATTGGCGGGCAGTCATTACGTGACTGGCTCCAACAACGTACTTATTTTCCGTTGCGGGAATGGCTCTCGTTAGCTATTCACTTGGCCGATAATTTAGGTCACCTTCATGCGGCTCAGGTCATTCATAAAGACCTCAACCCAGGGAATATAGTTTGGAATCCACTCACCGGTCAACTTAAATTAATTGATTTTGGCCTCGCCACGCTATTACCGCGAGAAAATGTCTCCTTGAAAAATCCTAATCAGTTAGAAGGCACTTTACCTTACCTCTCCCCAGAGCAAACCGGTCGGATGAATCGCACCATCGATTATCGCACCGATTTATATTCATTAGGAGTGACATTATACGAATTACTTACCGGCCATTTACCGTTTGACGGTCAAGAGCCGCTGGAGTGGATTCATTGTCATTTGGCCAAATCTCCCTTACCCCCCTCACACTGGCAAACTGAAATGTCACCGGTGGTGTCCCATATTCTTTTGCGCTTATTGGCGAAAACTGCCGAAGAGCGTTATCAAAGTGCCTGGGGATTAAAAGCGGATTTAGAAACCGTACAAGCGCAATTAACTCAGGGTAACTTGGAATTTTTTGAACTAGGACAGCAGGATGTCAGTGATCGATTTCAGTTGCCCCAGCGGTTATATGGACGTGATGAAGAGATTGCAGAATTATTAGCCGCTTTTGCGCGAGTGACTCAAGGGCCGGCGGAATGGTTGCTGGTTGCGGGATATTCTGGTGTCGGTAAATCCTCGTTGGTGCGAGAAATTTATAAACCGATTACCGCGCAAACAGGATTCTTTCTGTCCGGCAAGTTTGACCAGTTTCAACGTAATATTCCATATTCCGCCGTAGTTAATGCGTTTCAAGAATTAGTACAACAATTGTTGACGGAGGAAGAGTCAAAATTGACGCACTGGCGCAATCAATTATTACAAGCGTTGGGCAGTCATGGTCAAATTATTATTGACGTGATTCCAGCCGTGGAATTAATTATTGGGCCTCAACCGGTGGTGCCTACTTTACTGCCGACTGAGGAGCAAAATCGTTTTAGTTTAGTGTTTAAAAACTTCATTCGAGTGTTTGCGCAAGTGAATCATCCTTTGGTCATTTTTCTGGACGATTTACAATGGGCCGATTCTGCTAGTTTAAAATTGCTCAAGTTGTTGATGACTGATATTCCCTACTTATTTTTGCTAGGAGCCTATCGTGATAACGAGGTGAGTGCGTCTCATCCGTTGATGACGACCTTGGATGAATTAAAGCCAGTGGGAGTCACGGTGACAACGTTAACGCTAACGACTTTACAGTTACCAGAGATTCAACAATTACTGGCCGATACCTTCAAAACTCAGTTGCCCCAGGTTTACTCTTTAGCCTACTTGGTGCTGGACAAAACCGCTGGCAACCCATTCTTTATGAATGAATTTTTGAAAACACTCGCCTATGAACAATTAGTCCGCTTTAATAGTCAAGCGCGTACTTGGCAATGGGATTTAGCACAAATTCGCGCTAAAAATATTACCGATAATGTAGTCGAGCTGATGGCCGATAAAGTTAAGCAATTACCAACACCTACGCAACAGTTGTTGAAATTAGCGGCGGGTCTCGGAAATCAGTTTGAGTTGGCAACCTTGGCCATTGTCACTCAAATAGCGACGGCGCAGATTAAAACTCAATTATGGCCAGCGTTGGTAGAAGGGCTAATAGTCAAGCTAGAAGGAGAAAATTATAAATTTATCCATGATCGTGTGCAACAAGCAGTTTATTCTCTTATTCCAGAGTCTAGTAAATCTGAATGGCATTGGCAAATTGGCCAGTTGTTGTGGCAAGCGAGTACCGCGAGTGATGGAGATAAACGAATTTTTGAGGTGGTGGACCATCTCAATTTGGGATTGAATTGTCTTCCAGTCAAGGAGTATCAAGCGAAACTTGGTCAGCCAAGTACCGTGAATGAAGAGAATTTACCCACTGTTGAATCGGTGAAGCCGCTTAATTTAGCATGGAATCGTCGATCGCCACAAGAGCAACGTGATGAAATTATCCAGTTAAATTTACGGGCGGCCCAAAAAGCGCGTTTAGCTTCAGCCTATTACGCTGCGTTAACTTATTACCATCAGGCGATAGCATTACTCCCCTTAGATGATACTTGGGAAACGCATTATGACCTCACCCTAACCCTCTATCGCGGGGTGGCAGAAGCCGAATTTTTGAACGGTCATTTTGTCGACTCCGCCCATTTTATCTCGCTGATGTTGGTACAAGTCAAGACTAACTATGAGAAAGCCGATATTCTCCTCCAAGTGGTCGTCCAACAAACCATGCAAGCACAGTATGAGGCCGCGATAGCCACTGCGGGCCAGGCTTTACATTTGCTGGAGTTGGATTTACCCACTACCGAAACCATAGAAACTGATTTATCACAAGTATTCACCGAAGTCAAAACCATTTTGGGTAACCGTGAAATCGCTTCCCTCATATACCAACCAGAAAATACTCATTCGCGCTATCAACTCGCCATCAAATTGTATATTAGTATTGACCCTGCCAGCTACATTATTGGCAATCTCAATTTATATATGTACGTCTCGGTTAAAGCCGTGGTGCTGTCGTTACAATATGGCAGTATTGCCGAATCCGCTAAAGGTTATGCCAATTATGGTTTGATTTTAGGCTCAGGTCTCGGTGACTTTCAAACTGGTTACCAATTTGGTTGCTTGGCGGTGGAGGTGAGTAAAAAATTTCAGTCTTTGGCTTACGAATGTAAAGCCGACCTGTTGTTAGGTAATTGGATTCACAGTTGGTCAAAACCTCTCCGTGAAGCTAAGAAGTATAATTTGGACGGCTATCAAGCCGGCTTGGAATCTGGCGAGTTACAATTTGCTGGTTACAATCTCTTCGGTTACTTCACTAATTGCTTAGTTGAAGGCGATCCTTTACCAGAAGTGCAGCGTCGCTTGAAAGAATATTTACCGATGGTCAATCAATTAAAAAATGACTTAACCACCGATGGTGTGTTAGGGATTCAACTAGCGATAAACCTGTTGACTGGTACCACTGAATCACTGCTACGATATGGACAAGCCATTTCGGTCAGTGAATATCAATCGTATTGTCGTCCCAGTGCTTTAGCTTACGCTTCCTATTGTACTTTTTCGGCCCAAGCCTATTATATTCTTGACCAACCCACCGCAGCCTGGCAATTGTTAGAAACCGCTCAAGATTCACTGGCGGGTATTTTTGGATTTACCGCCGCCTTTGAATATAATTTTTATCATTCTTTGGTGTTATTAGCGTTGGCCGAAACGGCTACTGCAACACAACGCACCGCTTATTTAACTCAAGTGACTGAGCATCAATCACAGATGCAACAATGGATGGCGAATTGTCCCAGCAATTTTGAACCCAAATGGTTATTGGTCGCGGCGGAATTAGCCCGTTTAGCAGGTCAAACTTGGCAAGCCATTGACTACTACGACCGTGCCATTGAATCCGCACAAACAGCTCAATTTACGCCCGCACACGCTTTAGCGAATGAATTGGCCGGCAAATTTTGGCGCCGTCAAGGCAAACCCAAGATTGCCAAATTATATCTCCATGAAGCCTTCTACAGTTACCAATGTTGGGGAGCTACGGTTAAACTAGAGCAATTGACCAAACAGTATCCATCTCTCTTGACCATTCCACACTTGACCAGTCAGTCTGCTCAGACCAACCTTACGTCGACTCTCAAATATACTTTCATGCCCTCTTCTCATTCTCCACACGAGTCCAACACTACCAGCGTATTTCTGGATTTGTATAGCTTATTAAAAGCCTCGCAAGCCTTGTCTGGAGAAATGGTCCTAGATAAATTATTGAATAGAATCATGCACACGGTGATTGAAAATGCGGGGGCCCAACGTGGGGTATTGATTTTACAGAAGAATCAAGAATGGGTAGTGGAGGCAGAGGGAGCGGATTCGAGTTCAATTGTGGTATTACAGTCTTTGCCATTGACTGGGCGCGTCCCGCTTAGTGTGATTAATTACGTGATTCGAACCAAACAACAGTGGGTGTTAACCGAGGCTTCTGGTGAAGGCTGGTTCCAAAACGATGAATATATTCGTACTCATCAAATTAAATCGCTGTTATGCTCTCCCATTATTCACCAACAGCAATTGGTTGGCATCATCTATTTGGAAAATAATTTAGCGGCCGGCGTGTTTACTGCCGATAGATTGCAAATGATTAATTTACTGGCCACTCAGATGGCCACTTCGCTAGAAAATGCCCGCTTTGTCTCCGAGTTAGAGCACGCCCGCCAAGCGGCTGACTCTGCTAATTATACCAAAACGGCTTTTTTAGCTAACGTTAGTCACGAGTTACGTACCCCGTTAAATAGTATTTTAGGGAATACTCAGTGGTTATTGAGTCCCAATCATGGTATGATGAACTTAGATTTGACCACTTTCAAAAAGTTGTCAAATCTTGAATCGGACCCATTGAGCTTAGATTTGACAACTTTCAAAAAGTTGTCAAATCTGGAGTCGGGTCACTCAGTAATTCAGGCGATTCAAGCCATTCAAACCAATGGTGAACATTTACTCAGCTTGGTGAATGACATTATCGACATCTCTCGAATTCAAACTGAGCAACTGGAAATTCAACCGGTCGAATTTCGTCTGCACCCATTCCTAGAACGATTAGTGGCCATTTTTCGCGAGCGTACTCAGCAAAAAGGGTTAACCTTTACTTATCAGCCAGACGAGGCTTTACCCGAAATAGTGGTCGCCGATGAAAAGCGTTTACGCCAAATTCTTCTCCAATTACTCAGTAATGCCATTAAATTCACTGCTCAAGGAGCCGTTATTTTTCAGGTCAATAATGAATATCTTACAGCCGACCATCATGGTGGTTTACAGTTTGTGATTATTGATAGCGGCGTAGGTATTGCGGCAGAGGATTTGGCCAAAATTTGTCTTCCATTTGAACAACTGTCTGATTGGCAACATAAATCCAAAGGCATCGGCTTAGGGCTATTCTTCGCTAAACAATTAGTGGAACGAATGGGAGGTCAATTTCAGATCGACAGCGAAATTGGTCAGGGTAGCCAATTTACCATCACGGTTCCCGTATTAGAATTTAGATTTGACAACTTTCAAAAAGTTGTCAAATCTCCAGAACTTAGATTTGACAACTTTCAACAAGTTGTCAAATCTGAAGTTGCCAACTCTGAAGGGCTTAGATTTGACAACTTTCAACAAGTTGTCAAATCTCCAGAACTTAGATTTGACAACTTTCAACAAGTTGTCAAATCTCCAGCAGTTGTCAACTCTGAAGTTCAATTCCAAGGCCCCAGCAATGAGCAAGCGGCTGAGTTATTTGAACTGATCAGCTTAGGTGATTTATTTGGCATTCAAGATTGGGCCACGGCAATCAAACAAACTCAGCCGGAGTTGATTCCATTTGCCACCTACGTACAACAATTGGCAATGCAATATGAAGATGATAAACTTTGTCAGTTAGCGCAAAAATATTTAGTTTAGATTTGACAACTTTCAAAAAGTTGTCAAATCTTTCTTCAACACTATGACCATCAAAACCGTTTTAACCAAATATTCTGGCCAATTGCCGCTACATTTCATTATTATTGCGGCAATGGTCGGTCAAATCCTGTTAGTGGTAGGACTAACAGGATGGCTATCTTTTCGACATGGACAATGGGCCGCCAATGAATTAGCCAATCAAGTCCGCCAAGAAGTCACGCAACGCATTTGCCAACACTTAAAAAACTACCTAGCGGTACCTCATCTGGTTAATCAAACCAATGTCGATGCCATCAAATTAGGTCTGCTCGATTTGAATAATCTTAATCAAGTCGGTCGTTATTTATGGCATCAAATTCAAACCTTTAATACCGTCAGTTATATCGGACTAGCCACTGCGCAAGGAGAATATGTGGGGGCGCAGATGCGGGATAACGGTACCGTAATTTTGGAATTTTTAACCAATACCCAGCCTGGTCAGTTACAAACTTGGGAAACCGATAATCAAGGTTATCCGACCACCCGCTCCTCCACAGTCCTCCACTATGATCCGCGGCAACGTCCTTGGTATCAAACCGCTATTATTGATAAAGGTCCCGTCTGGTCTGACATCTATGTTTATGTGTCAGGCGTGGGCACCAGCATCTCCGCCAATCAACCGATTATGGATGCTCAAAGTCAATTACTGGCGGTGGCAACCACTGATTTAACTTTACGTAAAGTGGGCAATTTTCTAAACAGCCTCCAGATTGGCCGCACCGGTCAGGCGTTTATTTTAGAACGTTCCGGCCTCCTGGTCGCCACTTCTACTGCCGAAAAACCTTATCGCAAACTCAGCGATGCAGTCCCAGCACAACGCTTTGCGGCGACCACCAGTAATGACCTTTTGACACAACTGACCGCCCGTTATTTACAACAACACTTTGGCCAGTTAACTCAAATTCAACAGCCCACCCAATTGGAATTGGTGGAGGCCAGCCATCGCTACTTTCTACAAACGGTCCCTTATCAAGACCAGTGGGGACTAGATTGGTTAATTGTCGTCGTGTTACCCGCCGCCGATGTCATGGCCCCTATTTATGCCAATGCCTGGGCCACCTTGATGTTATGTCTCCTGGCCGTGGTGGTGGCCATCGGACTGAGTATCGCCATTTCACGCCGCATTGTGCAACCACTACATCAATTAAACATCGCCGCCCAGCAACTGGCCATCGGTTATTGGGAACAAACTTTACCGATAGCACGCAACGATGAAATCGGTCATTTAGCCAGGTCCTTTCAACAAATGGTCGAACAACTCAAACAGTCGTTTGATACCTTAGCGGCCCAGAATGTACAACTGCGGGTTAATGAACGCAAATTAGTACAATTTTTAGAAGCCATACCCGTCGGAGTTTTTGTCTTTGACGCTAACGGTAGTCCATACTATGCCAATCAAATTGCTCAACAATTATTGGGCAAAGGAGTGATTCCCGCCGTGACCGCGGCCCAACTGTCAGAAGTCTATCAAGCCTATCTAGTTGATACCCAACACTTTTATCCGAGTCATCGCTTACCTGTGGTCCGTGCTCTATGGGGCGAGGCCACCAGTATCGACGATATTGAAATTCATCGGGAAGATAAAATCATCCCCCTAGAAGTCTGGGGTACACCGATTATTGACGACTATGACAAAATTATTTTTGCGCTGGTCGCGTTTCAAGATATTACTCTGCGAAAACAGGCGACGCTCAATCAACAACGCTTCACTGAACGCTTAGAGCAATTGAATCAACAATTAGCAGAGTATTCGCGAACTTTGGAAGAGAAGGTATTGGCGCGGACCGCGGAATTAGAACAAGTCAATCAGGAGTTACAACGACTGGCGCGGATCGACGGTTTAACTCAAGTAGCCAACCGGCGTTTTTTTGACGAGTGTTTACAGCTCGAATGGAATATTTTACGCCGCGAACAATTACCGCTGTCATTAATCCTCGGCGATATTGACTACTTCAAACGTTATAATGACGGTTATGGTCATCCAGCCGGCGATGAATGCTTGCGACAAGTGGCTCAAGCGTTAAAACAATCAGTAAAACGGCCGGCGGATTTGGTGGCACGTTATGGCGGTGAAGAATTCGCCATTGTGATGCCGAATACCCCGGCTAAAGGGGCTTGGCATGTCGCTACTTTGATACAAGCGGCGATTAAACAATTGAATCTGGTTCATGCTTATTCTCCAGTCAGTGATTACGTGACTATGAGTTTTGGCATTGCTAGCCTCATTCCATCGTTGTCGGTATTACCAGAAGTTCTCATCATTGCGGCCGATAAAGGTTTATACGAAGCGAAAAAGCTGGGACGGAATCGAATAGTTGATTTTAGTACGGACCCCCCCCTTTGTTCTCCCCGCCTTACCAAGGAGGGCTTGGGCGGTGATTGGACCATAAGCTCCATGTTGGAGTCCAAACCTTCAGGTTTGTGAGACGGCGTTGCCAAAGCTGAAGCTTTGGACTCCAACGCCGTAACCATTAGCTTAACTTAATGGCAGTGCCGCTAGGAGTGAGGAAACCCCAACGATTTGAACATCGAGTAAAAAAACTTGATAGTCGAGTTATACATACTTCCAACCATAAAAATAGTTTTTTAACTTTAATTATTAATCATGTATTATGTCCTCTGCTACTGCACTATCTTATTACAACCTCGCCAAAACGCTAGAAAGTCAACACCAATGGGAGCGGGCAATTGAACATTATCAACAAGCCCTCCGGCTGGCACCTGATTATATCGAAGCTTACGGTAGTTTAGGTAATCTTTGGCAACAACAAAATCAGTTAGAAGCCGCATTAACCTGTTATCAACAAATATTACGAATTGCTCCAACCAGTGCGCCGGCTTATGGTAATATGGGGAATATTTATGCCACTAAACAACAATGGGAACTAGCTGCCACTTGTTATCGGCGCGTGTTACAACTCTGGCCCGAGGAGGTCAATACCTATCATCGTTTAGGGGAAGTGTTATGGGCGCAACAACAATGGCCCGCCGTGATCGACTGTTATCAACAGTTCTTACGCTTACAACCCCAGGTTGTGATCAATTATGTCAGATTAAGTGAAGCGTATTTAATTTTAGGTAATTCAACTGCCGCCGTAGCCTGTTATCAACCAGCCTTGCAATGGCAACCGCCTGTAGCAGCTCTGCATTTTCAATATGCGTTACTGTTATTAAAATTAGGACGTTTCCAAGAAGGTTGGGAAGAATATGAATGGCGATTGCAAAGTACCGCCATTGATTATCACTTACCGCGTCCACCATGGACCGGTAGCCCCTTAGCGGGCCGACGTTTATTAGTACATTGGGAACAAGGTTTGGGGGATACCATTCAATTCGTGCGTTACCTCTCTTTAATCCAAGGCGGTCAAGTAATTTTAGCTGGTCAACCGGTGTTAGCGAATTTGTTGCGAGGAGTGACTGGCATTGATGAATTGATAGTCAATGAATCCGACCATCTCCCTAACGTCGAATATGAAGTTTGGATCTCGTTACTCAGTTTGCCCAGAATGTTTACCACGAGTTTAGCTAATATTCCGGCCACGGTGCCCTACCTTCAGCCTGACCCTCACCAACAAGAAAAATGGCGAGCACGGTTGAAACAGTTTAACCCAAGCCGCTTTAAAATCGGTCTCGTCTGGGCCGGCAGTCCGACCCATGAAAACGATTCGAATCGCTCTTGCCCTCTCTCTCGGTTGACACCATTAGCTCACTTAGCTCAAATTACTTGGTTCAGTTTACAAAAAGGTCCTGCGGTATCTCAACTGCCGCCACCAGGTTTAATTCTCAACGGTTTACATGACGAATTAATTGATTTTAGTGACACGGCGGCAGTCATTGCGGAATTAGATTTAGTGATTTCAGTAGATACTGCGGTGGCTCATTTAGCCGGGGCCATGGGCCAGCCGGTATGGGTGTTATTACCTTTTATTAGCGACTGGCGCTGGCTAATAAATCGTGCCGATAGTCCATGGTACCCGACCATGAAATTATTCCGGCAATCCCGTGCTGGTGATTGGCAAGGCGTATTGACCAGAGTAAAGGAGGAACTAGAAAGGACTGTTTTGTTAGTGCTAAAGTCAGGGTAGTCAGACCCTCAATGCCATTAAGTTAAGCCGGCCAAAGAAACCTTGAAGGTCTAAAACCAGACCTTCA
>DZAL01000135.1:9633-17355 GCA_022729575.1 Thiomargarita sp. | reverse complement strand
TGGTTTGGGGTTGCAGGTAGCCCACCACGCTAAATTACTTTCTTTTTTTGGTCTTGGCTTTGGCTTTAACGGTGGTCGCCCGTGACGATTGTTTCAGGTGAGTCAGATAATTCTCATAAATCTCAATGTCTTCGGGCTTAATATGCGCCAATAAGTCTGTGGGCTTTAACTGCGCCAATAAGTCTGCGGGCTTAAACTGCGCCAAGACGTCTTCGAGTTTATACTGTGTCAATACGTCTTTGGGCTTGAACTGCGCCAACACGTCCACCAATGGCAACTTCGGCAACGACGATAAATAGAGTCGTTTCCAGTCCGGGTGCAGTTCGGCAAAATTTATCGGTTCTAACGCTTCGTTTTTCATATTTCCTCCTTCAGGAGAGGGAAACCAATCTCTCCATAACAGATTGAGTAACCAAGTCAATGGTGTCGACCATTCCCCATGGGACATTAAGTTCCATAACACTTCAAAGGCCTTACGTTTTGCCCGCAATTTGCTGGCAAAACATTTCACCCACGCATTATGTGGGGCGTCGGACAATTCATTGAGAGATAATAACAAAACTTTCGGCTGCCAGGAAGGCCAATCACTCTGATAGACCCCTGGCAGTGAGGTCTTGAGATAGCCATACTGAGTCAAATGGTCGGCCTGCGGTTGTTTGGCACACAGTAACACCGTTTGAACGTCGGAATCGGTCAACTCATGGACATCTTTATAAAAATGGTCATAAGCTAACGCCTGCCGCGAGGCTTTTCCAGTCAAAGATTGAGTATATTTAAACTCTAATAATAAATGACTGGCGGGACTGTCACGCAGGCCGTCGGGCAGCCGTTGGCGTTGCGACTCGGTCCAACGGGCTTGTTCACGTCGAATAATTAAAATATCCGCTTTAGGTGGTTTGTTCATCACGGCCAATTCCGTATAAACTAACAGGCCCACAGGGGATAACAGTTTTTCCAACACTTCGCCTAGCAGACAGTGCCAGGCGATGGGTGCATCAAGTTGATTGGTCATACCGAGAATCTAATACTTTGGTCAAGTCAGGTTGATATTTTATCAAAAACTGGAGTCAAATTCTCGATAATTTAAAGTTTAATTCAATGGGTCGGGCGCCACCCACGTCTCTATCAATTTCCTCAAAAACCTAAAGCATTACTCCCCCCTTGAATTTATAGTACGGCGTTTCCAAATCTGAAGATTTGGACTCCAACGCCGTAACTTTCCTTAACTTAATGGCATTGAGTCACCCACCCAACCAACCACCGCGACGGGCAATGGTGTGACGCACGCTCCACACGTTACCCCTTATTCCGTAGCCATCCGCAACAACTTTACCAAACTCTCCTCACCTAAATAACCCTCTCTTTCGGCCTCCAACGCCCGCACCCCCTACCGCATCTCCCTCTCTAGGGAAAACTTTTCGCATAAGGTTGTACCATAACTAGATGAGGAATGGCAATATAGTGCTTCCGATTGAAGGTATGCAAAGACCAATTCATGGCTACGGCAGTTTGCCCTATCAACGCATCCCAAAAACTCAACCCTTGACTCAGATGGTAATCACTAAATATCTGCAAGGCAGCTTCACAAATTTCCTCAGTGGGCCACACCACTTCAAATTCTTGCAAAAGTTTTTCTACGGCTATCTGTTCACGCTTATTCCGACACCCTTGTAATAACTCCACTGCCACCAAGCCCGAAACCCAGATTTCCTCATCTCCCAAGGCGGTTAGCCACTGAACCGCAGGTGGATCTTGACGTAGAAAGTCTATCAAAATATCACTGTCTAACATGATTCTCATTGACCGCCACCGCCGCGTTGCTGACTTTGTTGGCGCAATTGACGCGCATATTCAGCACTGTCTTCAATATCAGTGCGGTCTTTCCACAAGCCGAGGAGACCTGAATCAAGGAGTGAACGGGCCGTAAGACGTTTCTTCGGTTTGGCCGGTGATGGAACGAGAAGTAATACCTCAATAAGTTGCCCTTTGACCACCGGTAACTGCGAGAAGAACAATTCACCATTCTGTTGCACCGTCTGTTGTAAACGAATCGCTTGCATAGAAATTTATAAATTCAATAAGTTATTATGTTAATACTTGATTGGGCCACAGGATTTCTCGTTGCCCACCACCAAACCCAGTGGCTACACCGGCCTCGGCATTGACTTTCTACAACCATATTATTATGACTTACCACCTATTTTGCAATACCTCAACAAACCAATTCCCACCTAAAATCCCCGCCATACCACCCATCAAAAATATGCCATAAACCTTTTACCCATTCCTACAGACACCATAAGGAATAGAGAATATCCCACTCTCACCACTCTGGCGCGTCGGACGAATCAGGCGTTGGCCACCGATTGCCAAAATCTTACGAGTTGGATTCCATGGAAATGAATCCAGTTGGGAGCGGGAGTTTAGATTTGACAACTTTCGAAAAGTTGTCAAATCTGGTTTGGGGTTGCAGGTAGCCCACCATACCAAACTACTTTCTCTTCTTGGGCTTGGGCTTGGGTTTAGCGGGCGTGGCGCGTGACGATTGTTTCAGGCGAGTTAGATAATCCTCATAAATCTCAATGTCTTGGGGCTTAATATGCGCTAATAAGTCTTCGGGTTTTAACTGCGCCAAGAAGTCTGCGGGCTTAAACTGCGTCAACACGTCTTTGGGCTGAAACTGCGCCAATAAGTCTTTGGGCGTGGGAATGAGAAGAATACTACATTGCTCACTGGTTTGAATTAAACCTAACTAGGTGTCTTAGACTTTCCCGGTTTAGTATCCCTTGACAATTGCCTAGATTTTCCAACTCTCAAAAAGTTGGAAAATCTGGTGTCAGGTTAAGGAGGAGGTTGGGAGGGAGTTAAACCCCAGCGCGGCCATAAATCATGTTCAATTCCTAATTGGTCAAGAATTCTGGCCACGATAAAATCTATGACCGCGTTTACCGTTTGCGGTTGGTGATAAAAACCGGGACTGGCTGGCAAAATTAAAGCGCCGGCGCGGGCCAAGCGTAACATATTTTCTAAATGAATGACCGAGAGCGGGGTTTCACGATGTACTATAATCAATTGATGTTGCTCTTTTAAGACGACTTCAGCGGCTCGTTCAATTAAATTTCGACTGAAACCATTGGCTATCGCACTCAGGGTGCCGCTGGTGCAGGGGCAGATGACCATGGCGGGTGGAGCCGCACTGCCACTGGCCAGAGGGGAGGTCCATTGTGTTAAACCCAATACTTGTAGTTGAGTTGGGGCGGCTTGATAGCGGTCACTGAGGAGCTGTTGGATTTCCTCTGGGGTGGTAGGTAATTCTAAACCGGTTTCTAACGGTATCACTAGCCGCGCTGCGTCTGAAATCAATAGGTAAACCGTTTGTTGTGCTTTAATTAACTGCTCCAATAAATTCAAACCATACCAGGCACCAGAGGCTCCGGTCATGGCTAAAGTGCAGGTGTTTAAAGCGTAGTTTGACCGTGGCCTCATTGATTTTCCCACGGCTGAACCTCCACTGTAATATGAACCAATTCGGCTAAATTTACCAATAAATCTTTATAATATTGAGGAGGCCGGGGTGAGGCAGTGGTAACCGTAATGATGGCTACTAACTGATTTGGCGCAATGCGCCATAGGTGTAAATCCGTGATTCGATTGTTAGTATCGGCTTCAATAGTGGCGCGGATTTTCGATAGTAGAGCTGGGTCGGTTTGAGTGTCTAATAACAGACTACTGGTTTGTCGAAGCAGTCCTACCGACCAGCGAGCAATAATGATGGCGCCTACTATTCCCATACTGGGGTCTAGCCAGAGCCAACCGAAGGTTCTTCCAAACAGTAAGGCAATAATGGCGAGTAATGAGGTTAACGCATCGGCTAGGACGTGTAAATAAGCGGCTCTTAGGTTATGATCAGGGTCATGGTCATGGTCATGGTCATGGTCATGGTCAGGGGCGCCATGAGAATGGGAGTGAGGATGAGGGTGAGGATGTTGTTCTTGTAGTAACCACAGGCTGGCCAAATTCACTACCAGTCCTAATATGGCTACTAGGAGGGCTTGATTAAATTGAATCAGCTGTGGTGTCAGTATTCGTTGAAGCGATTCAACGCCCATTAACACGGCTACCCCAAGCAAAATAATGCCACTGGTGAATCCGCCAAGCGCACTGACTTTACCCGTGCCAAAACTGTAGAGAGTATCATCCGCGTGATGACGGGCATAAAAATAGGCCCAGGCGGTGATACTTAAAGCGGCAACGTGAGTGCCCATGTGCCAACCGTCTGCCAGTAGTGCCATAGAGCCATAGAGGTGGCCGGCAATAATTTCGGCTATCATGGTCACGGCTGTCAATAAAATGACCCATTGCGTTTTGCGTTCACTCTGATGATGGTCTGCGGTCGCAAAAATTTGGGTTTGTGTACATACACGAGTGGGGTTGAAATTCATGATAAAGTTTTGAATTGTCGGTGGTCCTAAACTCTGGGTGAGACTAGCTTTCTTAAGCCGTCGAGGCTTAGGAAAGCTAACGTTTTTATTTCATTAACCTTTTTCTCGTTTCCACGTTGAGCGTAAAAACGAGAAAAAATGGTCGATACACTCAACCACCTCCATCCCCGCACTTCCTTGGTAAGGAAGGGAGTTAAGAGCGGTGAAGGATGGGCGGAGTGGAGGTAGATAAAGCGGTCAATAATCGCTGATGCAGATTCTGAAAATCACCGTTGCTCATAATCAAAATATGGTCATCTGGAGTTACGGTGGTGACCAAGTGATTGATTAATTCATCCAGTTTATCAAAAACGTGCGCTTTAGGCAACGCTTCAGCAATAGGCGTGAGTGACCAGTTAAGTTGTTCCGGTTGATAAAATATTACTTCCTCCGCGGCTTGTAACGAAGCGGCTAAAGTGTCTCGATGTACACCTAGGCGCATGGTATTGGAGCGAGGTTCTAACACGGCAATAATCCGTTTTTTCCCTACTTGTTGGCGTAACGCAGCTAGAGTTACCGCAATCGCGGTGGGATGATGCGCAAAGTCGTCGTAAACATGGATGCCTCTCACTACGCCACGCAATTCTAAACGTCGTTTGACACTCTTAAAGGAGGTCAAGGCTTCACCGGCTTGAGTTATCGGGACTCCGGCATGACGAGTGCAAGCTATTGCGGCCAGTGCATTTTCCATATTATGGTGGCCAAATAATTCCCATTTCACTTCACCCGCTGGTTGTCCGCGAAACCAGACTTCAAATTGGTTACTTTCAGACTCTGATGATTTAGCTTGCCAATCTCCTTGAGTACCGGCAAACGATTCGACGGGGGTCCAACAGCCTTGCGCTAATACTTCAGATAACGATTGCGCTTGGTGATTTCGAATAATCAAACCTTGTTCTGGCACGGTTCGAACGAGATGATGAAACTGTTTTTGAATGGCGGCTAAATCGGGGAAAATATCGGCATGGTCAAATTCTAAATTGTTTAGAATTAAAGTCCGGGGGCGATAATGTAAAAATTTGGAGCGTTTATCAAAAAACGCGGTGTCGTATTCATCGGCTTCTACCACGAAAAAAGGAGATTCGCCTAATCGAGCTGATAGGCCAAAATTTTCAGGAATCCCTCCAATTAAAAAGCCGGGTTGTAATCCTGCTTGTTCTAAAATCCAGGCGACCATGCTGGCCGTGGTGGTTTTCCCATGTGTCCCGGCTACTGCCAGCACCCAGCGTTTGGCTAAAATGTGTTCAGCTAACCATTGGGGGCCAGAAATGTAAGGTAAACCTTGATTGAGGACATATTCGACGGCAGGATTACCGCGGGATAACGCATTGCCAATCACCACACAGTCAGGTGCGGGGCGGAGATGGTCCGGCGAGTAGCCGGCACCGACGGTGATACCTTGCGCCTCTAATTGGGTGCTCATTGGTGGATAAGCCGCGGCATCTGAGCCGGTGACGGTATGACCTTGTTGTTTGGCCAGCACGGCAATGCCTGCCATAAAGGTGCCGCAGATTCCTAAAATATGTATGTGCATAATAATCGCTCTCCGCCCTCACCCCCGGCCCCTCTCCCAAAGGGAGAGGGGAGTAACACGGGACGCACTGGTTGTCTCCCCTCTCCCTTTGGGAGAGGGGCCGGGGGTGAGGGCTACGGTTGTCCGTTATCCAGACGCTAATGGAAACAATTGAATAAGTATATCAGCAATCATTGAGAAAATTATCAATGACAAGACCAAACTGGTAAAAACAGGAATATCGATGGCGTGGCGTAAAATATGGGCATAAATAACTAAATTCCAAATCGTCAAACCGAGCAATAAGATGATAGGTAAGCCAATATCCCATTGGTATAGCTTGGCTTGATAGTACCATAATAACACAGGTAAACTGATCCATCCCAATAGAGTGTTAGTGCCTATTAAAGCGGTGAGGGTTTGAGAAAGACGGTTTAAGAAATGAGTGAAGTAGAGCAAACTGCTAACCAGGATGATGAGTAGGAAGATTTCGATCAAAGTGGATAAAAGAGCTTCTCCTAATGATAGTCTGGGGATAGATAAGAGAATCCCGATACAGACGTAATTTAATGTGATTACAATTAATAGTATATTAGATTTAGGTAAATCTTGAGGTTTTAATTGTAAACAAGAGATTTTGAAAAAAGTTGACCAAAGGACCTGAAAAGTATGCATAATTTATTAATGTTTCAATAGTCTTTAATTTAAATCTAATTTTAACCAGAAATCTTTCTTTTGACAGAAATCTTTCTTTTAAGACGATTAACACAATATTTTCAGAAATTAAAAATCTCTGAAAGTAGTGATGGCAAGTGGATAAATCCTATTACTTGAGTGAGATAATCATTTTACAGTATATTTCTTGCATACCAAAAAAAATTTGACTTTTCCTTGACATGATAAAAAACGTTATCTATGTTTACTCTTATGTAACCTTTAGTGCAATATTTTGTAAATAATGGTTTTCTCGTTGACTACCTTAAATATAAGAAAATTTAGCGATTGAGAATTTTTCTTATAGACGCGGTAAAAAACGATTGCTAATGTTTACATACCTGTTACTTAATTTACTCGAAAAATTTTAGGGAGATTTATTTTATGAAACAAAAACAACTGGTGGTAGCCATTCAAGCTACCTTATTGACTTTGGCTATGAGCACTATGAGTAGTGGTGTCATAGCACAAACTACAACCTCCAGCGATCCCACCGCTACTACAGCTACCAGCGGTAGTACGTCAACTACAGCTACTAGCGGTAGCACCTCGACTACGCCTACCAGCGGTAGCACCTCAACGACAGCTACTAGCGGTAGCACGTCAACTACGCCTACTAGCGGTAGCACCTCAACGACAGCTACTAGCGGTAGCACCTCAACTACGCCTACTAGCGGTGCGACTACGGATACTACGGCGACTAGCGGTGCTACTACTGATACTGCGGCTACCAGTGGTGCTACCACTACGGCTACTACGGCCACTAGCGGTGCTACGACCGAAACTACGCCTACCAGTGGTGCCACTACGGCTACTACGGCCACTAGCGGTGCTACGACCGAAACTACGCCTACCAGTGGTGCTACGACCGAAACTACGGCTACTAGCGGTGCTACGACCGAAACTACGCCTACCAGTGGTGCTACGACCGAAACTACGGCTACTAGCGGTGCTACGACCGATACGACTGCGACTAGCGGTGCTACGACCGATACGACTGCGACTAGCGGTGCT
>DZAL01000135.1:5934-9533 GCA_022729575.1 Thiomargarita sp. | reverse complement strand
CGATACGACTGCGACTAGCGGTGCTACGACCGATACGACTGCGACTAGCGGTGCTACGACCGATACGACTGCGACTAGCGGTGCTGAGACCGATACGACTGCGACTAGCGGTGCTGAGACCGATACGACTGCGACTAGCGGTGCTGAGACCGATACGACTGCTACTAGCGGTAGCACGAGTGATGATAGTGGGTTAACCGATGAAGAAATAGCGGCCTTGGATGCTAAAGGGATTGCTAATTTAACTGAAGTTGAAATTAAGAGTATTACCGTGGTACAAATCAAACTGATTACTAAAGCAGCGATGAGCGGTTTTATTGCCAAGCAAATTGCCTTGTTATCAGTGGAAGTCGTTGAGGCACTCAGTCCAGAGCAAATTTTAGCTCTAGGTGAAGATGCCAAAGCCGCCTTTGTAGAAACTCAATTAGTAGTCATGAATAATGACCAAAAACTGCCACTGTTTAGCGATGGTAAAATGGTCACGGTATGTCATTTAGGTGCACCTCCTGCCCCAATGCCACCACTTCCTGTTGATGGCGTGACGAAACCTGCTACTGCAACGGCACCACCACCTCCTCCAGTTGACGGGGCGGCACCAACTGCTGCTACTCCTCCACCGGCTGACGGGACCGCACCGACTGCGGCTACTCCTCCAGTTGCCGCGACTGATTCCACCACAACTACACCTACGGGTACCAGAGATGGTGATGAGGGTCGTGATGATGACGATGATGACGATGATAACGATGGTGACGATGATGACGATGATAACGATGGTGACGATGATAACGATGGTGACGGCAAAGGTGATACCGGTACCATTAAGATTGACCTGGCCGCGTTAGAAACACACTTGAAACAGGGTGATACGGTTGGACCTTGCTTGGCTTCTATGCCGAAGCCGGTGATGACCACCGCAGCCCCTGTCAGTGACGACAAGAATGTGGAAGTGTCAACCGAGGGAAGTTCAGAGATTAAAGTGCTCATGATGAGCTCTGCTAAACTGGACTTGGACGGTCTGAAGAAACTGTTCAAAGACCTCGATGAAAGCACCAAGGTTCAGCTTTTCATGAACATTGATCAGATGAAACTGGTCAAAGCGTTCGTCAAGATGAATGGGAAATTGGACAAAAAGTTAGAGAAAAGCCTGAAAGAGTTTTATGAGGTCTTTTTGCCCAAGGGCTGGCGTGTCAAGATTAAGATTAAGAAACATGGCGACATCTCCATCAAGTTCAAGATTACTAAGGAGGCTTACCACTTTGTTAACGTAGGTTTTATGTCTTGGATTGATTTTGAACAGGATGCCGAGGATGGTGACGCGAATGTGAATGTGGATGAGTTACTGGCCGCAGTCCCTCCAGAAGCTAAAGCGGGTTTGGATGAAGACCAAGTGGAGATGGTGCCCAAAGATAAATTGGAAGGGGCCGCTAAGATTAAATACTTGTTGTCGATTGACATTAACATGATTAATGTAGCCGATTTGTTGGCCGGGTGGTCGATTGAAGCAAGTAAGTTCAAACTCACCAAAGACGCGACTTTAGCGTTACCGATGGATTTGTTTGCGGGCTTGATGGCGCGTGAGCTGATGAAGTTCGAGGTGAGCATCATGATCAATCTGTCACTTGATCAGTATGCCAAGCTGAATCCTAATCTGTTTGTTGATTTGGAAAAGGATTATTTGAAAGAAGTGCCGGTCGAGCAAGTAGCAAAATTGCCTAAGCCAGTTTTACTTAAACTGTCTTTGAAACTGGATGAAGCCACTGATGCCGACCTCATCAAGAAATTCGCCCTCACCAGCCCACCTGAAGACGGTGCGACTGAGGATGGTGCTAGTGCCGAGGCTGATGGCGCTAAAGTTGAACTGTCTGAAGATGACGTTGCGGAAATGGGCATTGAAGACATGGCTCCAGAAAAAGTAGTTGGTTTGGTAGATAAAGTTTCGATTCCAGAAGCGGTCATAGCTAAATTACCTCCAGCGACGAAGATTCAAATCTTCCTGTCCTTGCAGATGAAAGGACCGGCCGGTGGTGCGGAAATGGGCAAATTCACCCCACCAGGGTGGACTGTCAATCCACAAACTGCTCAAGTCGAAATGACGGCCGATGCCGTGAAAGAACTGTCGCCTATGATTATGTTAAGTTTAGGCGCGGCTCAAATGAGTGCATTTGCACCTACCGTGATGATTCAGTTTACGGCAATACAAGTCGGTAGTATTCCACTGTCGGCTATCCCAGGCTTGATGGCAGCTCAAATTGCCGCATTGTCACCGGAAGCGGTTAACGGCTTTATGCCTTCGCAAATTCCGCTGCTCTCTCTTAGCGCAGTGCTTGGTTTTAGTGCGCCTCAATTGATATGGGCTCCTGAAGCTCTGAAAATAGCCTTTACTCCTGAGCAACGGGCGAAGATGCCGCCTTATATCTTTGATCCTGCCTATGCTGCCCCACCGGCGGAAGAAGTGGTCGCTGATGAAGCAGGTACTGAAGACACGACAACTGGTATTGAAGATGCCACGACTGGTACTGAAGATACCACGACTGGTACTGAAGATGCCACGACTGGTACTGAAGATACCACGACTGGTACTGAAGATGCCACGACTGGTACTGAAGACACCACGACGACTGGTACTGAAGACACCACTGTTAGCGAAGATGCGGTAGAAGTTTCAGTGGATGCCGAAACGGGTGAAGTTGACATGCCCACGGCGGAAATTGATACTCCAGCCGAAGAAGGTGTGGCTAAAGAAGACCTTGAGTTAGAAGCGGCAACACCGGATTTAACCAAACCATTAGTAATTGACGGTGCGGAAGTTCCCCCTGTGGTTGAACAGGTAGCGGAACAAGTGGCTGACTTTGAATTTACGCAAGAAAATGGTATAGTTGGAGTCACCGGCACCGGTAGCATGACCGATGTTAATTTGGCAGTGATGCCTGCTGAAGAAGTGGTAAAGGATGACACCGCGACACCTGGTTTAAGCGTGGATGAAGCCGGCAATTATGTCGTAGTTACTTCAGTTGGTTTGAAATTGACCTTCATGTCAGCTCCAAAGAGTATGGGATTGTTGTTCAAGGCCATTGGTGGCCAGAGCGGCAAAGATAAGGTCAAGATGAAGAAACACGGTGCTGTGCATTTTAAAGACAAGAAACGTGGTGGAATTTCAGCGAAATGTTCTCCTTTTATTGAGAAAGCGCCTAAAGACATGAAGGCCGGTGTTACTTTCCAAGATGGCATGGGCTTGATGGTTTATACCGATGGCACTATGCAAAGACTGCTTCCTGCTATTATCTCAGCACCCATGGTATTACAACAACTATTAGTCAAAGTTGGTTTGGCCAGCGTTAATGTTGAGATTAAGTACAGTGCGGACGGTACAGCTACTTTTACCGACACTACGGGTAATCTCCAACGAGTGGAACCCAGCTTTGATGTTCAAGAGCCTGTTGCAACTGACACCACTGCTGAAGGGAGTGTCGTAGAACCTGCCATAGAGGTAAAAGATGATGGTACGGCGGAAATTACGACTGAAGACGGTACTCAAACTGTCAATATCGTGCCAGTAACGGAGGAAACTCCAGTCACTGATACTGCCAGCGACACGG
>DZAL01000135.1:0-5834 GCA_022729575.1 Thiomargarita sp. | reverse complement strand
GTGCTACCACTGATACTGCCAGCGACACGGGTGCTACCACTGATACTGCCAGCGACACGGGTGCTACCACTGATACTGCCAGCGATACGGGTGCTACCAGCGATACGGGTGTCACGACTGATACCACTGCTACTAGCGGTGCGGCGGCCACAACGACTACTCCATAAGTATTAAGATAGAGTGTGTTTTCTTCTCGCTCCCACGCAGAACGTGGGAACGAGAAAAAAAATAGTTTGCGCACGCTAACCAGTGTGAAATGATAGTGATTGAATAAATGGAGTCCAACACCGATGTTGGACTCCATTTTTTTTAGAGATTTCTGTGTGCAACACCTCTTTGAGTAGAGGCTTTAGCCGCAATGCCATTAAGTTAAGGCTTTTGTCCAGTTGAATCAGGGATAACACCCCTTCGATGGGTGTTATCCCTCAGAGCTCAAGTACAACAGTGGATGAATATTACTATAAAGCCTCTACTTATGCACTAAAATAGGTGTTGCACATAAGGTCAACTACCAGTGGTCAGTCAACGGGCAAACTTTAATGGGCAAGACTGTCTCTGTCACTTTAGAGAAAGCAGGAGACCAGCAATTCCCGCTCTAAGAAGACTATTTTAGTTGGATTACCAAGGTTCAAGGTTTCCTAAACCTTGAAGGTTTAGGAAACCTAGCACCTGCAAGATTTAGGGAATCTAGCACGGTGATCACTACTCGATGCGTGGTTATCTAATTATTCCAACAATCGTGGCATCAATTCTACAAAATTGCAAGGCTTAGTGCGGTAATCTAGTTGCGCTTGAATAATTTTATCCCAGCCGGTTTTACACGCTCCAGAGGAGCCGGGTAAGCAAAAAATATAAGTGCCGTTGGCAACTCCGGCCAGCGCCCGAGATTGTAAAGTAGAGGTGCCAATTTCGGCATAAGACAGTGAACGAAATAATTCGCCAAATCCTTCTAAAATTTTATCAAATAGAGGACGAATCGCTTCCGGGGTAATATCTCGTCCCGTGACTCCGGTGCCGCCGGTGGTTATTACCACGGTGATTTGGGGGGACGCAATCCATTGCGAAACCGTGGCGCGAATTTGATAAATATTATCCGGTACAATCTGTTTTTCTGCTAACCGATGACCGGCCTTAGTTAATCTTTCTACCAAAGTGTGGCCCGAAGTGTCATTTTCTTCCGTGCGGGTGTCCGAAACGGTGAGAATAGCGATATTTAAGGGAATAAAATCATTGGCTTGAGTTGATGATGACATAAGATCAATAGTTTCCTTTTGGTGGTCCTGACCTAAAATATAGGTGAAAAGTCTGGGTATCAAATTTTCGGTAGTCCATCCAAATTAATGGAGGTCTTAACATTCAATGAGTTACCAAGGTTCAAAGTTTCCTAAACCTCAAAGGTTTAGGAAACTTAGCACCTGCCAAATTTAGGAATCTTCGCCCCCGGCACTTAGTACCTCCATTGGTTTGGAGGGACTGTCAAATTTTCCAATTTAGACGAGTTGGTATTTTAATTTTTACCAAATTCTTACTAAATGGTTGGTAGTCCCTACTAGCCGATGGAGGTATTAACCGCTAGGTGTTAAGTTTTCTAAACCTGGCAGGTGCTAAGTTTCCTAAACCTTTGAGGTTTAGGAAACTTTGAACCTTGGTAACTCATTGAATGTTAATACTTTCATTAATTTGGAGGGACTACCTAAACGGTTCGATCATTCCAATGGTTCAGAAAATGGCGGTGATAACTGTGTTAGTCCCCCTTCGGCTAAAAAATTCTGTAACCGCCTACCATCTTCCGCTAATGGTTGAGGGTGATCCAGGAGGTGATAACACACCGCATCTCCTACCCAATAATTAGTATGGTGTTGGAGCAAACTATTTAAGTTTAACTCAATATCGGCTAAACTTTCAAGATAATCTTCATTAAAACCATCGAGGGTGACAAATAATGACCGCGCTATTAATAAAAACGGCGCAGTCCCACCAATGGGAGCGGTGGTCGGGCCTGGCATAAATTGATAATAACTGCCCTGACCCATGAGCGTGAATTGTAACTGTTGATGGTTTATTTGCACTGCCACCCCGGCCTGTTGAATTTTGTTATCAGCCGCATGTAAGCGACCTCCTAAAATGCCACAAGTGGATTGATGTTGCAAATAAACGGCTATCAATTGGCTGAGTGCATCATTGATTAATTCAATCCCAGGACTACAAAATAATAATAATTCAGTCACTTCGTTGGTGTATTGAGAAACTACCCGGTTATGAGTACGACTAAAATGATACTCAGTCAGTTTAACCAAGGTAAGCGGTAAATTAGTATGATTAATCAATGTTTCAATCTCCGCTAACTGCTCCACGGAGGAGCCAGTATCTACTACCATGAGGTTATAATTAGGATAGTGACACTTTTCGGCAAACGAGTTTACACAATTGAGCAATAAATTTAATTGACGGTCAGCGCAGTGATCGCCATGGTTGAGAATAATCACCGTGATTTTGGGATAACGTGATAACGTTGGAATAGTGTGGTCCACTATCACTTTGCCTGGAATGGTGCAAGGTAAATTATATTGATGATAGGCCAAAAATTGTAGGCGTGCGCGTTCCCAAGCGGAGGTCAGTGGTCCTATCGATTGATGTCGTAATTTAATTTCAAATAAGACTCCGAGCTTTACTCCTGCCAGGTGATTATTAATACTATAATCAATATCATAAAAGTGAAAGCCGGTCAGTTGCTCATTAAATTCTATTGACGATTTATTTTTATTGACCGCTATAAAGACACCATCGACACTAACCACCGGGATAATATTCTGAGGAAACACGCCAGAATAATATTTGGTCCAAACTTGATCACCGGTTTGATGCTTAACTCGTCCCACTGTCATCAATGGGTTTTGCCACCATTGTCCTGACGTAGGTAATTCGGTCGTACCTGCCACGCCAAAAATTCCAAAATCAGTGTGTTGAAAATATTGAATTAGCAATTGGCCCCAGTCAGTAGTTTCAAAGATAACATCATCATGGACCAAGACTATGATCGGATATTTAGCCTCGGTTAACCCTTGGTTATAAACCGCACTGAGAGAACGTTGACCGGGGTTAAGATAAGATAAAATTTCAACTTCGGTCAAGCCACAAGTGGCGCGTAAATGCGCAGAAAACTCAGGATTGGGGGTACGAGTGCTATAGATAATAGAAAGAGACATAAATTAGCGATAGAAAGAGACATAAATTAGCGGTTGATTAGAAAGTAAGATATTGGTAGTCCTTCCAAATTAATTGATGTCTTAACCTTCAATGAGTTAACCAGGTTCCAAGTTTCCTAAACCTCAGAGGTTTAGGAAACTTAGCACCTGCCAGGTTTAGAAATCTTCGGGAAGCCCTCTAAATTAATTAATGGAGGAGGTCTTAACCTTCAATGGATTACCAAGGTTCTAAGTGTCCTAGACCTCCTTCTCTAGGGACGATATTGTTGATTCAATCGATCGGCGGCCAAGGCCAATTTCACATTCGTTTCATCAGGCAGACGAATCCGAAATTTTGCCCCAAAATCGTCGTGTTTGAAGGTGGCCACTAACTGACGTTCTTCTCCTTGATGATTCACACGAAACCCAATCTCCTTAATTCCCTTTTGTCCACCATAAGGAATCGAATGAATCGTAGTAATCCACGAATTTTCCTGCCACACTTTATTCACAAACTCCTTAGATCCAGGGGGATAGTGATGATCATTTCCAAAGGTAGGCAGGGTCCGGTTTTCAGCCTCTTCCAGTTTCACTCGTGGCAGATACCGTAATCGAAAGCCGGTCAGATAAATCTGACCGATCGCGTTCAATTCAAAATGCACTTCGTTATCGATAGGAACTTCACTAAGAAACACTCTCAAACGGTCATCCATCTCCCCCAATTCGGTTGCCGAAAACGTTTGATTACGTTCAAAATCGCTCAGAATATCAGCATTTTCCGCCAAAATATCGTAATCCAAAGCAATTGGCATCGGGGGAAACTCAATAATTTCCGAAAATCGTTCATGCTTGTAGTACACCGGCACATTCAACGCCTGCCCAACTACTACCGCAATAGCAATTTGCGCCTTGTATCCCCCCGTGGCATCAATGGCTACCTGTTCAGTGCCAAACCTTTGCAGATACTTCCCAATCTCTCTAACCAGATTGCGCAACCCATGAGTTTTAAACTCTTGGGGATTGGTATCCTGTAATTTTTCTATCTTGGTAAAGTCCACCTCCTTCAACTTTAAATCGGCACGCTTGGCAAAGTAGCCTTTTAAGACCTGGCCCGTGTTTTCCCCCTCTACCGTATCAGACACCAGAAAATACAGATTTTCCAAAGACCACCACTTCTGCTTTCGCATTTCCTCCACGGTATTGATTTCCGCGCCACAAACCCGACTACTGGGGTCAACTTTTAGTAATTCGTTGACCAAAGTAATCCAATTTTTAGTTTGGTAAGCCCCCAACAGTGCTGACCAATTGGCAGGCACACTAGCAGGATTCCGGTCCGCGTTGGACCTCAAATTTTTCAAATTGGCTTCAAACAAACTGGTGCCTACCGTACAAATTAATGTGTTTCTCATTGGTTTTTTCTCCTGTGATGTTATATGAACACCTGTTTTCTAGGTGCGTTAGCACAGCGTAACGCACCGTCTCAAACATGAATGGTGCGTTACGGCGCAACAAGACGCGCCTAACACACCCTACGCTTATGAATGGTGCTACGTTTGCTGACGCAATTTCGCTATTTTCTCCTGCTTCTCCTGCTTTTTCTTACTATTCCCCCACCACCCTAAAGATTGGTAAATCTCTTCAATTTTATCTACTAATGGTTGCCGATAAGAGAGTGGCCAGGTTTCGGCTGATGGCAAGAGACCATTGAGAAAGGTGGACAATGGCCCCCGGCCTTTTCTTGAGTGGCCTTGGCCTGTTCAAAGGCTTGTTGTAAATCACGTAAGGATTTTGCTTCGACAGACAAAATCGCTTCAGAAACTTCCTGGTCCGATAATTTTGCTTCGGCAACCTCCTTTTTATCCCTTTGCAGGTGTCCATACCCAACCGCAGTTTTAGCCCCAGCACCTAACCACTCCAAAGCCTTAGCCAACACATCTAAGGCTTCGTCAATTTCAACAAAGTCAGACGGCAATTTAGGGGGATGACGAGGAGCGATAGAGAATAAAAAGGAAGTAGGTTTATCAACCGCCAAGAATACCACCGGATTAGGTTCATGCCAATCGGCTGGTAATTTTTCGGGCTCTGCTTTATAATCCTTAATTTCTCCTCCTTGTTTATACCACTTACCATAATGCGGAGTCATCACGTCGACCATTAATTTCACTGGGGCTGTCGGGATGGCATCAAAACAAATAAGTTCCCCTGCTTGTGGATTTTTATCATCTTCCGACCCTGACCACCTTAACTTTTTCCCTCGCGTTTGTTCATTCTCCTCCCATACTTCTAGCCAAGCCCGCATTAAACCTTTCACTGCACTACCCGCCAAATAAGGCGTGCCCAAGGTGGGATGCCAGGCTAAACCATTTTCAACAGGATGTGGCAACCCCAATCCTGTGACAAAATGCCATGGTGTTTCAAAGACCGCATTTTTTCCTTGCAACTGCTCTACCAAGGTGCGACGACGATGGTAGTAGTTAGTCAATTCTGCTGGGTCACCAGAAGGAGATTTAGCTATTTCCTTAAGCCACTGAGTTTTCTCCTCCATCACCTTCCAGGTGTGGTCATCATAATAGTCGAAAAATTTCTCAAAACGCAGGTAGTCCCTCCAAACCAATGGAGGTGTTAACCTTCAAGGAGTTATCAAAGCTC
>DZAL01000134.1:14377-17412 GCA_022729575.1 Thiomargarita sp. | reverse complement strand
TCCTTACCAAGGAGGGGTTGGGGGTGGTTGAGTTAACCGTGCGTAAGGTGAGTAATTAGCTTCGTACTTGTTGCATGACTTCTTCGGCAAAATTGGCCGTTTTCTTTTCTATGCCTTCACCAACTTCAAAGCGTTCAAACGCCATCACTTTGGCTTGGTTGGTGTTGAGTAATTTTTCAATGGTTTGGTCTGGGTCTTTGACGAAAGGTTGTCCCAGTAGAGTGATTTCCATCAAAAATTTCTTGACGCGACCTTCTACCATTTTTTCAATGAGATTGGCGGGTTTACCACTGTCAGCGGCTTGGGCGGTGAAAATTTCTTTTTCTTTGTCAATTAACGCCGCCGGGACCTGCTCTGGTCTAATACAAAGTGGGCGACTGGCAGCAATGTGCATAGCAATGTCTTTAGCTAATCCCGCGTTGCCTCCTTCCATTTTGACTAAAACCCCAATTCTAGTGCCGTGTAAATAGACTCCCAATGGTCCATCATTGGCTTGCACGGTGGTGAAACGACGCACTTGCAAATTTTCACCAATTTTGCCAATCAAGTCCTGGCGAATTTGGTCGACCGTTTTGCCCTGTAACGGGAGCTTCAGTAAATCATCTAAGTTGGCTGGGCGATGTTGTAAGACTAGGCTGACTAGACTGTCACAAAATCCTTTGAAATCATCACCTTTGGCGACGAAATCAGTTTCACAATTAACTTCAAGCATGGCGGCTTGTTTGCCATCTTGTTGAATTGAGATTAAACCTTCGGCGGCGACTCGCCCGGCTTTTTTGGCGGCTTTGACTTGACCCAATTTACGCATGTTTTCAATAGCCATTTCAATATCGCCGCCAGCTTCAACTAGAGCTTTTTTGCATTCCATCATGCCTGCACTGGTGCGCTCACGCAATTCTTTCACCAGTCCTGCTGTAATTTCCATTCTAAAATACCTCTTTGAGATTAGATTTGACAACTTTTTGAAAGTTGTCAAATCTTGAGTTCAAATCTTGAGTTCAGATTTGACAACTTTTTGAAAGTTGTCAAATCTTGAGTTCAGATTTGACAACTTTTTGAAAGTTGTCAAATCTTGAGTTCAGATTTGACAACTTTTTGAAAGTTGTCAAATCTTGAGTTATCAAATCTTGCCAAATTCTTCGTTGGCCATAGCTTCTTCTTCCATGGCGGCGGCGATGGCGGAAACTCGGGTAGTCTCTTCTGGGACTTCGATATATTTGTCTTCTCCAGCCATCTGTACCGCGATTTGACGACCTTCTAAAATGGATTCAGCAATGCCATTGACATACAGAGTGATCGAGCGAATGGCATCATCATTACCAGGTATGAGATAATCGATGCCGATTGGCGAGTTATTGGTATCCACTATCCCGACGACAGGAATATTCAGTTTGATGGCTTCCAGAATAGCAATGCGTTCATAACCTACGTCAACCACAAATAAGGCATCGGGTAGGCCATTCATGTCTTTAATTCCACCTAGACTATGCTCTAGTTTTGCCAATTGCCGTGACAATGATAGTGCTTCTTTTTTGGTTAACCGGTGGATGGTGCCATCTTGCGTCATCATTTCCAATTCTTTGAGTCGCTTGATGGAGGCTTTAACCGTTTTATAGTTGGTCAACATTCCGCCTAACCAGCGACGGTTAACATAAGGCATTCCGCAACGAATGGCAGCTTCTTTGACGGCCTCTTGCGCAGCGCGTTTGGTGCCCACAAATAAAACCAAGCCCTTTTTGGAGGCTAATTTACCTAAGAAATTAGCGGCTTCGTTATACATGGGTAACGTATTTTCCAGATTAATAATATGGATTTTATTACGTTCACCAAAAATATAAGGGGCCATTTTTGGATTCCAGTAGCGTGTTTGGTGTCCAAAATGTACTCCCGCTTCTAGCATTTGGCGCATAGAAATTGTTGACATGAAATATTTGCTCCGATTGGGTTATTCCTCCATACTGCCCATAGATTGACTCTCACTGAGAGCACCCCAATCTATGTTAGGTAGTATGTGTGAGATGTAGTATGTATGAGATACTGGTTTGGTTAAAAGAGTTTGATTCTATCAAAATAAATTAGAGAATGACAACTGATAATTTCATTTAATAATTTTATTATAGTTATATTCTTTTGTAGAATAAACAAACCATTGTTGTAAAAAGCGTGAAACTTATACCATAAAAAACGGCTGATAACAAACTATAGTTATGGCAATTATTATAAAAACTCCTGAAGAAATTGAAAAAATGCGGGTGTCTGGACGATTAACCATGGAAGTTTTAAATATGATTACTTCATACGTGCAACCTGGTATCACTACGACGGAATTAGATGGCATCTGTCATGATTATATTATCAAGGTACAAAAAGCGTTTCCTTCACCGTTAAATTATAAAGGTTATCCTAAATCTATTTGTACTTCAGTGAATCACCAAGTTTGTCATGGTATTCCAAGTAATAAGATTTTAAAAAATGGTGATATTGTCAATATTGATGTGACAGTGATGAAGGATGGTTATCATGGAGATAGCAGCCGTATGTTTATTGTTGGAAAGCCAAGTATTTTGGCGAAACGGCTAGTGGAAATTGCGTATGAGTGTTTATGGGCGGGGATTGCTCAAGTAAAACCGGGGGCATTTTTGGGTGATGTTGGTTATGCGATTCAACGTCATGCCGAGACTAGAAATTGCTCTGTAGTTCGAGACTATTGTGGACATGGAATTGGGAGAGATTTCCATGAAGACCCTCAAGTATTGCATTATGGAAAACTTCATACTGGTGAATTATTGCAACCTGGGATGACGTTTACCATTGAGCCGATGATTAATGCCGGTCGCCATGAGGTTAAGTTATTGCCAGATGGCTGGACGGTGGTGACTAAAGACCATAAATTGTCCGCGCAATGGGAGCATACGGTAACGATAACTGAAGATGGCGTGGAAGTGTTGACTTTGTCAGAGAATGAGGTGATTCCGCTGCTGATTTGACAACTTTCGAAAAGTTGTCAAATCTAACACCAGATTTGACAACTTTCA
>DZAL01000134.1:10247-14277 GCA_022729575.1 Thiomargarita sp. | reverse complement strand
GATTTGACAACTTTCGAAAAGTTGTCAAATCTAACACCAGATTTGACAACTTTCAAAAAGTTGTCAAATCTAAGTTGTCAAATCTAACACCAGATTTGACAACTTTCAAAAAGTTGTCAAATCTAACACCAGATTTGACAACTTTCAAAAAGTTGTCAAATCTAACACCAGATTTGACAACTTTCAAAAAGTTGTCAAATCTAAACTTATTTGGATGTCTCAGTCAAGCTGAAGGCACCACGTAAATCACCTACTTTAAAGCCAATGGCTTTATCTTCAGGATATAAGGCATTCAATTTTTCCTGAAGGGGCGGTGCCACGTTAGTACCGTGGCAATTTAAACATAACTCTACAGTGGGCATGGCTTTCATATAGCGTATTTGCTCTTGTCCGTCTTGATTGACGACAGACATAATCTCAAGTTTTTGAGGGTCTTCACCTTTCGCTTTTCGCTCTTCAAATTGCTTGAGAATTTGCTCTTCCCAAGCATCTGGCGCATTGTTGGGATTACGCGGTTTCAAACTGGTACGTCTTACTTTGATGCCGTTATTTTCGGCAATTTTCGCCGTTAATGGCATTACTTTGGTATGACATACCTCAATCGCTGCCACCGAGTCGCCAGCCTTCAATGCTGTGGTTAATTCGGCTAAGAGGGTGCTTCTTAACTCCTGTACGACATTTCGGAAAGTAGCTATTTTGGTTTCTTGAAGGTCTTTAGCTACTACCACACTAAAGGGACTGGCGAATAAACTAGCTATTGCCAAATTTAGGGTAAAATGTTTAATCATGGTTAATTGGTTCCTCGTTTAAAAAAATTTAGATTTGAAATTTAGATTTGACAACTTTCAAAAAGTTGTCAAATCTGCCCCCTCAATAAATCCCACCAGCACCACTAATGGCGTTGATAATTCCTCTTTTTCTCTAACCGCGATTTCTACTCGTCGCAGTTGCGGATCCATGGTATCCGAAACCATTACCGTAACATACCATTTTTTATCTGCCATCATCGCCGCCTCGGATTGGCTACCCAAATCAGGCCATTGACCACGCACTTGTAAATCAGTCAATTTATTCATGGCTACCCAATGAGCTAAAGTTTTATCACGCAAATAGCGGATATTTTCAGCATTTTGAGAAGCCGTTTTAACCACTGCGCTCAGACCAATGGCCACTACGATGAGTGCAATCATTACTTCTAGTAAGGTGAAACCTAAATTTTTAGAAATTTTAGGAAAAATCATTCTGATTTTACAGTTATTTTGCCAGTGGCTTCACCAATAACCCGATAAGTCAAAGTTTTATTAGAAATATTATTAGTGACAGAAAAAACCGTCAATTCATACGGCGTGATTTCACCACTAGAAAAGAATAATAAATGAGGAATCGGCGAACAAGTTATCTGTGTACAGGCAGAGGTTGGGGGGGTAATACCATCAATCAGTAATTTTACACTGATATTGAGATGGAAAGTATACGGACGAAAAATTTCTTCTTGTAATAGTTGCCAGGATTGACCTTGTGATTGATAGAAACGGTAGCCTGTTGCATCAAAACTAATCCCTATTTCTTCTGCTTGAATAATAGCTTGTTCGCTGGCTAATTTTAACACAGCGGCCAATCGTTGTGCTTCGTGCTCGACTTGTTTAGTTAACCCGCCATCACCGACGGTCAGGGTCGTTATACTTAAAATGATTCCAATAACTATCATAACGACCAGCATTTCCAATAAGGTAAAACCCTTAACCTTAATATTAGTTAACTCCCATTTTTTTTTGACCAATAAAGCAATATTATTGTATACTACTGAAATAGTGGTTGCCATTGACACAATTTTTTATTTTCCACCATAAGAACGTATTTTACCTCAATTTACCCTAGGAGAAATAATAATGTTGAAATCGATTATTGAAAGTCTTAAAAAAAGACTCTCTCTTTCATTCATACTACTGTCAGTTAGTTTACTGGCCATTCCAATCCACAATGCCAATGCCGCCGCTCAGACCGGAATAGTCGTTAGTGAAGGTGGCGCGATAAACATACGAGATGGCAAAGGTACCAAGGCTAAAGTCATTACTCAAATTAAACCTGGAGAGAAGCTACAAATATTGGATACCACGGATGAAGAGTGGTATAAGGTTAATCTTGGCAACAAAAAAGTCGGTTACATCAGTAGCGATTATATTGATCTGGAGACTGACTCGACCAGTGCTGATAATGCGGATGCTACTGAGACGGTCGATGAGGTGGTTATCGTCACTGGTAATGTGGTCAATGTTCGCGAAGGCAAAGGCACTGATACCAATACCATTGCTAAAGCCAAAAAGGGCGATAAGTTAGACGTACTAGAAGTCAGTGGTGAGTGGTATAAAGTAGAATTAAGCAACGGCAAAGTTGGCTATATTCACAAAGATTATCTCAAGACTGCTAACGCGAAAATTGATGGTGCTAAAGAGACTGATAAAAAGACCGGTGCTGATGGTGAAAAGGTTGCCAGTGATAATAAGGAGACCATGGGCACCGTGGTGACTAAAAGTGGCAATCTTAATGTTCGGGCAAGTAGTGCGAAAGATGCGAAAGTAGTGGGTCAAGTGAAAAAAGGTGACCAGGTACGCTTGCTCAAAAAAACTGGTGATTGGTACCAAATTGAATTGGAAGATGGCACGGTCGGTTATGTCAATCACGGTTATATCAAGGTCGGGGCGGTCAAAACCGTCGACGCTGGCAAAGATACTAAAACTCCATCGGATTCTGAAACTCCATCGGATTCGGCCCCCGCTCTTGGTGAAGGCACTGTGATCACTAAAACTGCACCGCTCAATATTCGAGCCGATAAAAATACTAATGCCAAAGTGGTAGGGACGGTGGCCAAAGGAGATAAAGTGACCGTGTTAGAACAGGCCGGTGATTGGTATAAAGTGGAATTAGCCGACGGTAGCACCGGTTATGCCAGTCGTCAATTTATTAAGCTCGCGAAAAGTGACAGTGCCTCAACTAAAAAACTCATGAGCGGCGGCAAAAACAGTGTAGTGAAGAGTGTGAGTGGTAATGGTGTGGTCATCACTAAAAGCGCACCCTTGAATATCCGTGGTGATAGCAAAGATGATGCTAAAGTAGTGGCCCAAGTCAGCAAGGGGGCTAACGTACAAATTTTGGAGAAAGCCGGGAAATGGTATAAAGTGAAACTGGAAGATGGTACGGTAGGCTATGCCAGTAGTCAATTTATTCAAGTCAGTGCTGTGTCAGATGCTACCGACGACACTGAAGCCACTGGGAGTGGCTACGGTGAGGTGGTGACTAAGGGTGCCACTCTCAATATTCGTGCTGGTAAGGATATTACTGCTAAAGTGGTGGCTAAAATCCCTAATGGTACCAAAGTGCGAATTTTGGAAAAGTCTGGTATTTGGTATAAGGTGCAACTGGAAGATGGGAAAACCACGGGTTATGCCAGTAGTAAATTTATCAGCATTAAATAGGGTTTGGATAGTCCCTCCAAACCAATGGAAGTGTTGGGGTTCAATGGGTTAGCAAGGCTCAAAGTTTCCTAAACCTCGAAGGTTTAGGAAACTTAGAATCGCCAAGGTTTCCTAAACCGGAATTCAATGGGTTAGCAAGGCTCAAAGTTTCCTAAACCTCGAAGGTTTAGGAAACTTAGAATCGCCAAGGTTTCCTAAACCGGAATTCAATGAGTTAGCAAAGCTCAAAGTTTCCTAAACCTCGAAGGTTTAGGAGACTTAGAATCGCCGTGGTTTCCTAAACCGGTGAAGTAGTGTTGAAATTTAATGAGTTATCAAAGCTCAAGTTTCCTAAACCTCGAAGGTTTAGGAAACTTAGAATCGCCGAGGTTTCCTAAACCGGTGAGGAAGTGTTAAAATCCAATGAGTTAGCAAGGCTCAAGTTTCCTAAACCTCGAAGGTTTAGGAAACTTAGAATCGCCGAGGTTTCCTAAACCGGTGAGGAAGTGTTAAACTCCAATGAGTTAGCAAGGCTCAAAGTTTCCTAAACCTCGAAGGTTTAGGAAACTTAGAATCGC
>DZAL01000134.1:0-10147 GCA_022729575.1 Thiomargarita sp. | reverse complement strand
GTTAGCAAGGCTCAAAGTTTCCTAAACCTCGAAGGTTTAGGAAACTTAGAATCGCCAAGGTTTCCTAAACCGGAATTCAATGGGTTAGCAAGGCTCAAAGTTTCCTAAACCTCGAAGGTTTAGGAAACTTAGAATCGCCAAGGTTTCCTAAACCGGAATTCAATGGGTTAGCAAGGCTCAAAGTTTCCTAAACCTCGAAGGTTTAGGAAACTTAGAATCGCCAAGGTTTCCTAAACCGGTGAGATTTAGGAAACCTAAAACTGGTAAGGTTTAGAAAAGTTAGCACCTTTCTGTTATGTTAATACCTCCATTAGTTGGTAGGGACTACCAAAATTTCACCCAGATTTCAGGACTACTAATTTTTCTTCGCTTCCATCAACGTTTTCAATGTCGTCACCATTTCTCGTCGTATCTCCCTCAAGCGTGGTCTCTCGGCTTCAGAAAACGGCAACGGACGACAGGCCTGCATGGTCTGTAAACCCAATCGTGCGGTTAACATACCACTGCCCAATCCCTGTGCCATTTGGGTTGACACCATCGACAACATCGAATGTCCTAAAATCTCCGCTGTGGATTCCGCGATCATTTCACTGACATCGGCGTAAACTAAATTTTGCAAAACGCCTTTGAGGAGCGTCAATGAGCTTAACCAGCCGGGACGTGTACCATAGAGCGTAGCAATCTCTCGTATCAGATGAATATTGCGCCACAGCATCAGCACTGTATCGAGTAAAGCCTTTTGACTTATCATTAATAATAACGACGTTTCCTTGGCGTGTTGCGCCACTAGACGGTAAGCCTGTTGATCGAGGTCTTTCATCACTTGCTGCGAAAACAGTTGACAAATATCACGATCATGATGACTATCATTGAGTATCACATAAAAACGATCTAGCAATAATTTAATATCGGGACGCTGCATATAAAATTGAGCAATTTTATTAATATAGTGAATCGCCTCACCATACCCATTAGTTTCTCTTAATTTGCGTCCCTCCTCTTGCAGAGCCGACACCTGACGTAACGTTTGAAGATTTTGATAAGCCTGCCAAGCCAAAATTATCGCCGTCGTACTAATGAATAGAGTCAACAGCGACAAAAAAGAGCCTAGTAACACACTCTGCTGATAGTAAGCTACCATAAACTGGTAAGTATTTACTATTAATAAACTACCTAACAAGAGACCTAAGGCACCTAATAACCAAAGCCACAATGACGGCGACTTAGCCTCTCCAAAGAGTCTTGGGAAGGCACCTTGAGTAGCGGATACCGTCGTCTGATTAGCTGTATTCATAGTGTTGAAGAGAGGCCAACTCGGGTCCGTCTCGGAATTTATTTCCGAAATTTCGGTTTCTAGTTTCGCATCATCTGGTAAAATTACAGGAGGAGTATAATTTAAAGTTACGGAAGCCTCTTCTTCGGCAATGCCTTCCACTTCCTCCAGTTTGAAAAACAGCGGAGTTTTCCAAGTAATCGTGGTACTCATTAAAATTTGTCTCCCAGCAAAAATTCTAGGGCGCGGTCCATACGAATATGGGGCAGGCCACGACCTTCGATGTTAGCTAAACGCGGTGGTTTAAATTCAATGAAGTTAAAGCGTCCTTCCACCCATTCCTCTGGCATTGGAATTTCTACCGGCACTTCACCAGGGAAAAGAGCAATCGGTTTATCTGCATCAAGAGGCACTCCCTTAATACAAGAAATTCTTTGTCCTTGAAACGTCGTATAGGCAGCCTGAGTACATTTGACCGAGGCCAGTGCCAACGTTTCAGTGGTTACTCCGTCAAAGCTCGCATGATGTTGCGAAGAAATCAGCATCTGTTGTAAAAAACGTTCTAAAGCAGGTAATTGATTAGGAGTGACATGGTCAGCTTTGGTCGCCGCAAAAAATAATTTATCAATTTTAAAACCATGAAATAATTTATTTAAGAAGCCACTTTTGCCATAATGAAAACTTTTCAGTATCATATTAATCGCCTCTCGCATATCAGCAAAAGTGGCGTAGCCAGTATTAAACGCTCTCAACACATCGACGAGGACAATTTGGCGGTCAAAACTGACCAAATGTTCCAGATAAAATTTCTTCACGACATGCTCTTTATATGACTCATAACGTCGTTTCATTTCGGCAAACAAGCTATTTTCTCTGGGAATACTGCTAGGATATTCCAATAATGGACAAAATTCTAGCAACGGCGCCCCTTTTAAATCGCCTGGCATGGTAAATCGACCTGGCTGTAGTAAACTCAATCCATATTGAGGGTCTTTGCAACACAGTAGAAAATGAGTATATAATTCAGCCGCTTGGCGAAGAGTAGCCGCCGCAGTCGGACTATTTAAATCTAACGTGGCCAAAAATTCTCGCCACTCTTTTGATAAAGACAAACGTGGCTCGGCTTGACAAGAGTGAGCAACTTGCTCAGACCATTGCTCATAAGTCAATTCTAGCAAAGGTAAATCTAACAACCATTCCCCTGGATAATCGACAATATCCACATATAAGGTATGCACAGGTGAAATATGTTTGAGTAACGCATGACGACTTTCATAGCGAATAGCTATTCGAATCTCACTAATACTACTGGTTGGCTGAGGCCAAGTGGGTGGCTCCCCTCCCAATTGGGCAATCGCCATGTCATAACGAAATGACGGTATGTGCAAGTCTGGTTGTTGCATCATTTTGGCCCCCCGCAAATGTCCAAGGTTAGCCACTTGAAAAAAAGGTAAATGGGTACTTTCTAAGCCATGCAACAATTGATGCACTAACGAGGTAATAAAAACGGTTTTACCACTCCGACTTAACCCGGTGACCGCCAATTTTACTTGACGGTCCACAGTACGATTAACGATTTCATCTATAGGATAGGAAAAACGAGAGAGCCATTTTTTCATGCTTTTTGCGCTCGTGCAATTGATATGATATGGGTGTACCACTTACACCTATCAGGTTAGGAATTTACCAGTTTAAACTCTATTTACGCATTTTTCAACTTTAATCCATAAATTCCCCTAAATTTAGCATGAAATAAAGTCTTAAAATTAGTAACTAATCTTACACAGCATTGTAGATTGGAGTAGTTGTAGGTTAGAGTGAGCACCAAATTGCGTAAAATGCGTAAGGTAAATTAGTAAAATCTTAAAATTAATTTAGCAATTATAAATAGTTTCGAAAAGTTTAAAAATTATAAAATATGTTTATTATCAAATAATTATAGTTGGAATAATTATTGCTTAATACACTTATAACTGTATGAATTTAGAGTGTTTAGGGAAAATTTTTCCGAAATATCCTACTCACACGAATTATGAATTAAACTGACATATTATTACTAGGTTTGATAACATTTATTTTCCATCCGTTTAATCTAAGAAATATGGTTAATTCATGTCGCAACGACAACTTGCCGTCTCACCCTTATCCAAACGTCTATCTTATCGCCAAGCACGTTCAGTGGTATTTATTGCTTTGGGATTAGGGATTTTATTTGGTTTTTTACAAGTATCCCTGGACTATTTCTCGGCCCAAAAAGAATTTGCGGTCAATATTCAACAAGCCCTTAACACCATTAAACAACAAGCCGTCCTGGCCGCCTATACTCGTGACCAGAAACTAGCCGAAAAAGTAGTGCAAGGACTGTTTCACTATCAGTATATTTATAAAGTACAATTACTTGACGAAAAGAAACATATTTTCGTGCAACAAAAAAGGCCATTGGTGCAGGCCCGGTGGCGCTGGTTATCAAAATTTATTTTTGGGTTAGATAAAGAGCATTCGATGCCCCTATATTTACAAAAACAAAATCAATTTGCGGCCTTGAAGGTAACCATAGACACCCATGTCTTAGCGCAAGGTTTTTTAGACCGTGCCCTGGTTATTTTAATAACAGGTATTGCACGTAACCTTCTCCTAGCAGGGATTTTATTATACTTATTTCATCATCTTATGACAAAACCACTGGTTAATATGGCCACTACTTTATCGAATATTGACCCCCTCAATCCTGAAGCCAATCGTTTGCCACCTTTGGCTAACCATGATGATGATGAATTGGGACAATTAATTTCCTGTACTAATCAACTCCTGCAATCCATTGATGAAAAAATTGCTGAACGTGACAAACTCTTGAACGAAATGGAAATCGCTAAACAAGCGGCTGAATCCGCCAGTCGTGCCAAAAGTGAATTTTTAGCCAAAGTCAGCCATGAAATTCGCACGCCCATGAATGGTGTCATCGGAATGCTCTCACTCACCCTCGAAACGGACTTAAGCCCAATTCAACGCGAATATTTAGACATTGCCAATCAGTGTGGCAACACCTTGATGGATTTACTTAATGACATTTTAGATTTTTCCAAAATAGAAGCGGGTCAACTACAATTTGAATGCGTCCCCTTTGAAATTCGCGCTCTACTCGAAGAAACAATAGAAACTCTAGCTGACTCCGTACCGCACAAAAACATAAAATTTATAATCTTGGTAGCCACTGAAGTGCCCGCCATCGCCAAAGGCGACCCCACTCGTCTGCGCCAAGTCTTAAACAATTTAATAAGTAACGCGATTAAATTCACTGAGAAGGGAAAAATTTTCATTCGAGTCAAACTGCTGGCCAACCATTTAGAACAAATCATTTTGAAAATCGAAGTGGCAGACACCGGCATTGGTATTTCCACCGAAGTCCAACAACAAATTTTTGAACTCTTTAACCAAGCTGATAATTCCACCACTCGCCGTTATGGTGGACTAGGACTCGGCCTAACCTTAAGTCAACAATTAGTAGCCGGCATGGGAGGAGAATTAGGCGTAGAATCGGCTTTAGGACAAGGTAGCACTTTTTGGTTTACCGTAACTTTGCTAACAGTGCCAACCATAACCACATTATTGACCGAAAACCAGATTGCAGGCACCCGAGTACTCATCATCGCCTCGCAGGACCAACCACAACATCAAATAATTATTCAAACTCTGGCCGCCTGGAAAATGATTTGTGATAGCGTGGACAATGTTACCCAGGCCCTAGATAAATTATACACCGCGGACCAACAAAACTTATCCTTTAAAATCGCCATTTTAGACCTGACCCTCCCAGCCGTTAGTGACCTCATCGAAGCCATTACCGCCAATATTCATCTTGCCACCACCGGCTTAATTATACTTCAACCGGCCGCCGCCGCCGTCACTCAAGCGCCAACGCCTTCAGCCATCGCCAAAAATAAATGCTACTTCCTCAATAAACCGGTGGACCAAACTAAACTCTGGCAAGCACTAAATTCAGTGATGGTCCCACCGCCGGCGATGATTAAAACTGCTTAATTGCCGTAACCCCTTCGTTGAGTTGACAATTTTTCAAAAATTGTTAACTCTATTTTTTCTTACTAGACCACAATTTACCATGAATCGCCTCACGTTAACTCATTTACGCAAACTTAAAACGAATGGTGAAAAAATCACCGTCCTCACCGTTTACGATGCCAGTTTTGCCCATTGGTTGGACCAAGCCGGCATTGAAATTTTATTAGTGGGTGACTCCTTAGGCATGGTCATTCAAGGCCATGATAGCACCCTTCCTGTCACCATGGAACAAATAATTTACCATTCTCAAGCCGTCGCTCGCGGCAGTCAACGCGCCTTAATTGTAGCAGACCTGCCCTTTATGAGCTACGCTACACCCGCGCAAGCCCTAGATAATGCCGCCCGGTTACTACGTGAAGGTCACGCCCAAGTCGTGAAATTAGAAGGCGGCAAATGGCTGCTTGATACCGTTAAATTACTCACTGACCGCGGCATTCCCGTCTGTGCTCATTTAGGACTATTACCACAATCAGTCCATCAACTGGGCGGCTATTTAATTCAAGGTCGTAGTGAAGCGGCCGCGGATAGTTTACGCCAAGAAGCCCTGGCTTTACAAGCCGCCGGAGCTTCATTATTAGTGCTAGAATGTGTCCCCAGCCAATTAGCCGCCGACATTACCGCCGCCTTAACCATTCCCGTCATCGGAATTGGCGCGGGCCCGGCCTGTGATGCTCAAGTCCTAGTATTATATGATATGTTAGGACTAACCCCAGGGAAACGCCCCTCATTCTCCAAAGACTTTTTACAAGCCACCGGTGCAGGTACTATTCCCAATGCGCTCCAAGCCTTCATCACCGCCGTGAAAACCGGTACTTTTCCTGGCCCCGAACATAGTTTCAACTAAAAACATGAACTTAATCTCCTCTATAACCGAATTACGGGCGCAGATTGCCAGTTGGCGACAAGCTAAACAACGCATTGCCTTGGTACCCACTATGGGCAACCTGCATGACGGCCATATTAGTTTAGTGCAACACGCACTCACCGTCGCCGACCGAGTCGTCGTCAGCATCTTTGTTAATCCCCTGCAATTTGGCCCCACGGAAGATTATCAAGCGTATCCGCGGACTTTAACCGAAGATAACGCCAAATTGCAAGCGGCTAAGACTGACTTAGTCTTTACTCCCACCGTAGCGGAAATGTATCCCACCCCAATGGAGCAGAGCACTCGCGTCGAAGTGCCTAATTTAAATAATATTCTTTGTGGTGCGTCCAGACCAGGACATTTTATTGGGGTGGCCACCATAGTCAATAAACTATTCAATTTGGTGCAACCAGATAAAGCCGTATTTGGCGAAAAGGACTTTCAACAATTGCTAATTATTAAGCGAATGGTCGCCGATTTAAACTTGCCCATTGACCTCATTGGTCAACCCACTTATCGAGAACCGGACGGATTAGCCATGAGCTCACGCAATCGCTATCTGACGACTGAGCAACGACAACTGGCGCCACGACTATTTCAAATTCTTGACCAACTGAGAAGATACTTATTGACCACTGGTCAACGTAATTTTACTGAATTAGAAGACCACGCCAAAGCGCAATTGACTGCCAGCGGCTTTAAACCGGATTATATCACCGTCAGAGTTGCTGATACCTTAGCACTCCCCACCGACCATGATAATGCTCAAGAATTGGTGATACTAGCCGCCGCCTGGTTAGGAAAAGCGAGATTAATTGATAACGTAAGAATTAGGTTCTAGATTTGACAACTTTCAAAAAGTTGTCAAATCTTTCTATGGTCGAGATTTGACAACTTTCAAAAAGTTGTCAAATCTTTCTATGGTCGAGATTTGACAACTTTCAAAAAGTTGTCAAATCTATCTTACCGTTGCGTCAAACGTGCATATAACAACGGCAATTCTTTTGGTAAATCCGCAGGATTACGAATAACAACGTAATTATTAGCACCAAACAGGTGAGGCAAGTAATCACTGGCACGCTCATCAATCGTCACACAAAACGGCTGCAAACCCTTCTGCCGCGCCTCATGTAAAGCCATGCGAGTATCTTCTATACCATAACGACCTTCATATTGATCTAAATCATTAGGTTTACCGTCCGTTAATAACAATAACAAACGTTGTGACGTGGTTTGTTGACTCAGCAATTGCTTGGCATAGCGAATAGCCGCACCCATGCGCGTGTAAAAATTTGGTTTTATCGCATTAATATGACCACGCACTACATCATTATAAGGTTGACTAAAAGTTTTTATGACGTGAAATTGCACTAATTCACGATAACGCGAGCAAAAACCATACATAGCGAAACTATCACCCGTGGCAGATAAGGCTTCAGCAAATAAAAATAAACTATCCCGAATCATATCAATCACCCGCCCCCGATTGTTCACCCAGGCATCAGTGGACATAGATAAATCGGCCAGTAATAAACACGATAAATCTCGTCCCCCCCCTCTAAAATCTTTATAGAGTCCCTGCTCAATACTGACTTGACCACGCCGACTATCAGTCAAATGTAACAAATAAGCGTCTAAATCAATTTCCCCGCCCTCTGGTTGAGCCTTATGCCACACGCGCAAAGGAATCAGTGATTCAAACTGACGACGTAATCGTTGCGCCAGCCGCCGCAAGTGTGCTGGTAATTTGGTAGGAGTCTCGTCCGTGGCCAAGACCAACTGTAAATGACAATGGTCTGGACGTAATAACTGATGCCGATAATCCCATTCTGGTAATAAAATGCCAGTGCTCGGTAACGGTTGGTCATCACTGTCAGAGGAGGGTAAATCTAAATCAAAACGTAAAGTTGCCGCCACCGTATTATCACCCTCACGCGCCAGGCTAACTTTCTCCATATCTTCCAAAGCCCGTTTCGCCGCTTCCGTATCTTCTTCCTCATCGGTACAACGGTCAACTTTAACAAATTCACCCAAAGTGAATAAACTTTCCAGCCGAAACACCAACAAACCTTTGTTGCCATCAGGCTCTTCCACTCGCTCCCCAGCCCGGCGACGTTTATCTTTAACCGCTTCACTGCGTTTACGCGGTGGTGAAGAGGGAGGGGTTTGGGCTTGGCCGCGAGCTAACGATTGCTTTTCACTCGTTTTTACTGGCGGCGCAGGATGTAACCACAGATGGACTGGAAAAGGTGAATACTGGGTGACTGGTAACGCGGACACACTACCAGGATGGCGCAAAGCCTGTTGAATCGCTAACTCTTGTTGAGTTTCTACTGCCGAGAAGCGTTTGGGGAGAGGACGTAAAGTTAAATAAGTATCGATTAAACGTTGATAGCGATTCTGTAAACCGGGAAAACGCTGTAAGGTTTCTACCGTCAACTGTTGATTACACACAAACCACGGTTGAGTCAGGTCAATCTCACCGGCCGCCAGCGCCGCTAACCATAAATAGAGGTCACGATTGAGGGATTTTGCCGGAAACAAATCAATCGTGGCCGGCAAACGCAAAGTTTCACTATCGCGCCAAGCCAATTCTACTGGTTGCGAGCTACCCGCGAGTCGTTGCAACCAATTACGACGAGCGTGGTATGCAGTAGCGCTGGCCGCTTCCACTTGTAAACCACTGTCTCCCCCCAAAGCCCGAAATAAAATCCCGACCGTCTTACTCACCTCTTCTAACGTGACCCTAGCATTAGGATAACCTACGGTAGCCGCACGAGTGATAAGACGATGCCAAAGTTGTCCAACGTATTCTTCCATTGTTTATCCTTTTTAGATTTGACCGGTTAGAGTTAACAACTCACCTTACGCACGGTTAACACCACCACCCACCACCCCCAACCCCTCCTTGGTAAGGAGGGGAGTACGCACTACCGGCACCGCCAGGATACCCCCCTCCTTACCAAGGAGGGGTTGGGGGTGGTGCGTAAGGTAAGTTAACAACTTTTCGAAAGTTGTCAAATCTAAATTGTTATCGCCCAAACGTCGCCGAAACCACTTCCATCAGTGCCTCAACCGTCTCTTGGTCATCGCTCAACGGCTCCACTAAAGCCGCCCGACAAGCCTCTACCGAATCAAAACCATGTTTAATTAACGTGGCCGCGTAAACCAATAGGCGCGTCGATGCAGCTTCTTCAATGTCATGGTCTTTCAGAGCGCGTAAAGCATTAGCCAAATTGACTAAACGTAACGCTAACATGGGGTCAATGTGAGTTTCACCGAGGAGGATTTCTTGTTCGATGGCGGGAGTGGGATAATGAAACCGTAACGCGACAAATCGCTGGCGGGTACTGGGTTTCATACCCTTTAGTAAATTTTGATAACTGGGATTATAAGACACCACTAACATAAATTCTGGAGGGGCGTGTAGTCGCTCATTGGTCCTTTCGATTGGCAAAATTCGACGGTCATCAGTCAACGGGTGTAAAACGACAGTGGTATCTTTACGCGCTTCGACGATTTCATCTAAGTAGCAAATGGCACCTTCACGCACCGCACGGGTTAAAGGGCCATCATTCCAATAAGTAGAATCTTGACCAATCAGATGTCGCCCGACCAAATCGGAAGCGGTTAAATCATCGTGACAGGAGACGGTGTACAACTTTCTGCCAAGTCGCGCCGCCATATAAGTGATAAAACGGGTTTTACCGCAACCCGTGGGCCCTTTAATTAATACCGGCAGTTGATGATGATAAGCATGTTCAAATAAAGCAACTTCATTACCAATTTGACGATAAAACGGTAGTTCAGTCTCTCCTTGAAACACGGTAGTATCAATAGTTAAGTCTTCTAGTTTATTTATCATCGGAGGGTAGTCCACTCCCCTCCTTGACAAGGAGGGGTTGGGGGTGGTTCACTCCCCTCCTTGACAA
>DZAL01000133.1:4452-17415 GCA_022729575.1 Thiomargarita sp. | reverse complement strand
GCCTCGAAGGCTTAGGAAACCTTAGACTCAGTATAACTCTTTGAATTTTAAGACCGCCATTAATTTGGAGGGACTACCAAAGCCAAATTACTGTGAAAAACCTGTTCTCACAGTAATTCAATTAGAAAATCTTATTTCTTGAAATCAGTGACGGTTTGGACACTTTCAATTAATTCTTTGGGGATACGATCTTGTTTGTCATGAACCACGATCATGGCTTTTTTCAACGCGGCTTTTTCCCCGGGAGTCAGTTCAATGATTTCCGTTTTACCGGAGGCTTTGACTTGCGCCAAGGCATCATCGTTTTCCTGCTTTGCGATACTATTGGCAAACTCAGTAGATTCTGCCATTGCCTTATTCAAAGCAGTGCGAACCTCGGCGGGCAAACCGTCCCAAAATTTCTTATTCACAATCACCGCATATCCCAAATAACCGTGATTAGTTAAAATCAGGAACTTTTGAACTTCTTGCATTTTTTGGGTGAAGAAATTAGAAACGGGATTTTCCGTGCCATCGACCACGCCGGTTTGCAAGGCTTGATACACTTCAGAAAACGCCATGACTTGAGGATTGGCATTCAAAGCCCGCATTTGTTGATCTAAAATTTTAGAGGACTGAATGCGCATTTTCACGCCCTTGTAATCTTCAGGTTTTCTCAGCGGTTTATTCGCACTCATTTGCTTGAAACCGTTATCCCAAAATGCCAAGCCCAAAATCCCTTTGGCTCCGAGTTTCTTCAGCAAATCTTGACCAATTTGACCTTGTGTCACCTTGTGCAACGCTTCGTAATTTTCGAAAATATACGGTAAATCAAAGACTTCAAACTCACGCACACCCAACGGACCAAATTTCGCCAAAGACGGGGCTAACATCTGCACCGCACCAATTTGTAGTGCCTCCATTTCCTCTTTGTCTTTGTACAATTGGCTGTTGGGATACACCTCCACTTTCACCTGGCCTTGAGAATAATCTTCAGCCAGCTTTTTGAAATGTTCCGCCGCTTTTCCCTTAGGGGTATCGGTAGCGACAACATGGCTGAATTTAATCACAATCGGTTCGGCGGCATAAGCGGCAGAGCATAACCCAATAACCAATAAAAACGCTAACTTAAATAACTGCATGGTTCTATCCTCCAATGAAAAAGAGTAACTTTAAAAAGCAAGCATTTAGAATGGATAAAGTATCTTTGTCATCGGTTTGCTTTATATTTCAAGATATTATTAAAATCCCAATGCTTGCCTACCTGACGTTTGCTTTTAATTGTAACAAACTGCAATTTAATTGTAACAAATTACAAATTACAACGCAAATAAATCCATGAATTTATTCACAGCCATTGCTTCTAACCCAGTTTGGGTAGTCCCTACCAACTAATGGAGGTATTAAAATCCAGGTGCTAACTTTCCCAAACTTTACCAGTTTTAGGTTTCCTAAACCTCACCGGTTGAGGAAACCTCGGCGATTCTAAGTTTCCTAAACCTCAAAGGTTTAGGAAACTTTGAGCTTTGATAACTCATTGAATTTTAACATCTCCATTGGTTTGGAGGGACTACCTTTGGTGCCAGCATTCCAGAGAGATTGGCAACGCGGGTGTAATAGAACTAAGTCAACTATAAAAATCAGGGGTATAAGCTATTTTTGATGTATCGGAAAAATAAAGTCAAAAATATTTTTATTATTTCCGCTTTTGTCCTTGACAATCTGAAAAGCATCATCTATACCTAAACAACAAGGGGAATTTTGCGTACTACGAATTGAAGTAAAGCAACAGATGGTAAGAAGCAGCAGTAAATCTAATGTAATAAATCGTGATATTCAATTTGACCAAGCATACTATATATTAAGGAGACCAAAATGAGTACGAAATCTTATGCCACCTTCTTGGTGACTATCTTCCTGACTGGGATAGCCACACCGCCGTTATTGGCCGATAATTCGGCCTCAGCGGTAGATGACCCGCCTAAACTGCTCATGGCACAAAATAGCGAGCAGTTTACTGATTCTCAGACTACTCGTCAAACTCGTGGTCAACCTGACACGCCGGGGAAATCGTGTGACCATAAAGGTAAGGGTGATCCTAATCATTGCAATAATTCTGCTGTCACCACCGAGACGACGACTCCCGTAAAGAATAGCACACCTACTCCACAACCTGCACCTGCCATGCTAGTCATTGCCAGTCAACCTGGCAACTGCGAGAAACGAGATGCTTTTGAAACCGAAGAGGAATTTCAAGCGCGTTGCAAGAAAACGCCTGAAGTTCAAAAACAAGTCCCTAAAACTATCGAGCAGGCAGGGAATATCAATTTCTCGGTGTTGCAGGACATTAAGAAAAGCTCTTTTGAAACCGATGAGGAATTTCAGACGCGCCGTAACCTATTGTTACAGGAATACAATCAGTCCGTTACCAAGCGTGACCCACGTTATCAGGCGGGAGTAGTAAATTTGGACAAAGACAACTATGACCTCAACACGGGCCTATTTCCGTTGTTTGTGAAATGGCAAGGATGGGCCGCGCCGTTGTTTGTCCTTGAAAAAGGCAATATTCAGATACAACGCCAAGAGGCAAAGGCTTTATGGGAAGAAAATGTAAAAAAGGCTTCCTCCGTGTTTGTCACCGTAAAATTGGCAGACAATGCGGTGGTGGCAGATGAAGCGGTATTATTGGGGTTAGACAAAGAGTGGAAAATCAACTTAGGTGGGGCAACCTCGCCTGCTGAAAGGTTAAACCCTGTAAAAGATTCGTTTGAATCAGACCAACAATTTCAGGCCCGCAAACAGAAATTGTTGGAAGACTACCATCATGCTGTACAGCAACGTGATCCACGCTTCCAAGCAGGTGTAGCTACCCTGCAAAAGGATAAGTATAGTGAAGGTGGAAAAAGGTTTCCTATGAATATCCAATGGCAGGACTGGGCAAAAGAACAATTTGACTTAATCTCAGGAAATGATATTACGGTTGAACGTAACGAGGCTATTGAGTTATGGGGAGAAGGGCCAGACCAAGTGGTATTGGTGGATGTAGAAGTTGAAAAAGACCAAATCAAGGCGATAAAGCCTATGATTATAGGGTTAGGTAGAGAGTTCCTTCTCAGTTCACTAGATACGGAACAGGAGAAAAATAGGAGGCATGAGTACTGGGAAAAGGTGGAGAAGATGAGGGAGGAATGTGAGGAGTCAAGCAAGAGCGGAGCAGACTACCTTTTATGCTGGGAAACAGCCCCTTTTAGGAAGGGGCCATGGTAGAAGGAGCAATAGGAGCAGCAGGAACAGGATTAGTAGTAGTAGTAGTAGGAGGAGGAGGAACAGGATTAGTAACAGTAGCAACAGCATTAGCAGCAGCAACAGCAGTAGCAGCAGGTTTTGTGTTGTTGGGGACAGCTATTGCTGTTGTTATTGTTGCTGAGTCTTATGGTGCTTCACGAAGAGAGAAATTCCATGAGTTACAACATTCAGTTCAACGGTTTCTTGAAACTGAATCATGAACATTCCTATAAACCATCCAGAATGGAACAAAACTTTATGGTCACCTTTCAAGCTGTTTTAGAATTTGTTGAAACTTTACCTGAGTCACAACAAGAAGATTTGGTCAATCTCATTCGCCAGCGACTCCTGACTCACCGACGGCAATTGTTGGAACAACGCATTAGTGAAGCCCGCGGCGAATTTGCCAGAGGTGAAGTGAGAACTGGAACGGCTGCCGATTTGTTAACCGAGTTATCCGAATGAGAACTTTAATCTGGGGTAAAACCTTTGTCAAAGCGTTTAAACGGACCGTCAAAAAATCCCCCTTAGTACGTCGACAACTGGAAGAGACTTTACGATTGTTAGAAAACGACCCATTTGCATCGTCATTAGCCACTCATAAACTAAAAGGTCATCTCGCTGGTTTATGGGCTTGTCGTGCTGGGTATGATTTAAGAATTGTTTTCGAGTTTGTGAACTGTGAGAACTCTGCTGAGGAGAGCATTTTCTTACTAGAAGTCGGTACCCATGAGGAAGTTTATTGGTAGTGAGGCATAATCTCGCTGCCAAACCTCGCTGGTGCTTTATTTTAGAATTTTCAGAATGGGGGTGGAATTGGATTCTGTTAATTCTATAATTCTGGAAATTCTGATTCAGATAAGAGTTCACCATCAACTAAGTTCTGAAGCATGAATTCGGCGGTATTTTCCCTCACCCCCGACCCCTCTCCCAGAGGGAGAGGGGCGAAAGAAAATACGAGAAAATTTATACTTCAGTACTTACGAGAACCACAATACAAACTTCCAAAATGGACAAATGCCTACCCTATCAGCCCGGTAGGGTGGGCAAACGTCCTTTTATTTGCCCACCATTCCCCTCAATTTGGTGGGCAACGGTAAGGCGTGTGGCCCGCTTTACCATAGCCAAATAGCCACCCATTTTTAGCTTGCTTGTTACCATTCGTTGTATTTGCTAAATCGTGGTGTTATACTTCCAATCAACCCACTCACTCAATAACCAATCATTGTAATGTGACGAACTTAACTATGAACGCTATCCAATTTAGAACTTATGCCCGACACGGTGTGATTAAAATTCCTGAACAATACCAGGACCGCTTAGATAAAGAACTGACGGTCATTTTATTAATTCCAGAGGCAGAGGAGACTATCAAACGCCAAGAACGCTTATTTGAATCGGTCAAGAAACATTCGTTTAGACTTCCTAAAGATTACCGCTTTGACCGCGAGGAACTTCATGACCGATAAAGTCTTTATGGATACCAACCTCTGGATATATTTATATTCAGATGACGATAAAAGTGCTATCGTTGCGGAACTGGTCAACCAAAATGTTGACGACATCATTCTTAGCGCCCAAGTGTTAGGTGAGTTATTCAGTGTGATAACGAGAAAGAAACTCAAAACGTTGCCCGCGGCGACCCAGATAGTAGAAGATATTGCATCCCTTTATGAAGTGGCGGGCCTAGATAGATTTTCCGTTGCCAAAGCTATCCAAATTCATACGAAGTACCAATATTCTTACTATGATAGCTTGATTATTGCTTCTGCGCTAGAAAATGACTGTACCATTCTTTACACGGAGGATATGCAGGCGGGACAGGTGATTGAAGGGGCTTTGACCATCGTTAATCCATTTCTTACGAATACCACGAATTAAGAGTTCAACGAGAATAGTTCCAGACGTATTATCTGTTGCCAGCCGTTACATTTGCTAAATCATGGCGTACACAATTGCGTTTAGCTTGTGAAGGCAGCCGTGTAGGGTGGGCAAACGTCCTTTGGTTGGCCCACCATTCATGTCTTCATTCCAGGTTACATCAAATTAGCCAGCAACAAGGATATGAACTTCCTCTCCTTTGTACCCCTTATGAATTGTTCACCCAGGAGAACTAAATTATGTGGCAAGACCCCATTATTGAAGAACTTCACCGTTATCGCGAAGCACACGCCAAGAAATTTAATTATGACGTGTGGGCTATCCACGAGGACTTAAAAGCCAAGCAACAATAATATGAACGTGACGGCTGGCGAGTAGTCTCCAGTTGTCCTGCCAAGACTACCGAGACCGAAAGTCAACCGGCAACCGCCGACATGGTGAATTGAAAACCAAGCCTATGTAAGGTGGGCAAAACGTCCTTTTATTTGCCCATCCTTCCCCTCGTCCAAGATTGAAATTTGGTGGGGCAACAATAAGGCGCGTTGCCCACCCTACCATAACCAGATAGCCCCCATTTTTGGTTGGCCTGTTACCATCCATTGCATTTCCCAAATCGTGGTGTTATACTCATGATAGTCACCACCACTGTAACTTACCATGAACAAACTCAAACTCTACCTAGAAACATCGGTTTGGAATTTCTACTATGCCGACGAGGCCCCGGAAAAGCAGGCCATCACCCGGCAATTCTTTCACTCGTTGCCAAACGATAAACTGGAACTATACATTTCAGAGGTGGTTCTGGATGAGATTGATGGGGCTTCGGCCCAAAAGAAAATTCAACTCCTTCAATTGATAAATACTCATCAGCCGCGTAGTTTGATGTTGAACACTGCGGTCCAGGAGTTGGCCAACGCCTACTTGGCACATAAACTGTTACCACCTCAAGCGGATTATGATGCGCAACATATTGCTGTGGCAACGGTTCACCAACTCGATGTCATTGTGAGTTGGAATTTGCGACATATTGCTAACATACATCGTCAGCAACGAGTCCAAACTTTCAACCAAGCCAATGGCTATCCGAACCTTTTACAAATGATAACCCCCATCGAGGTCACTTATGACGAATAACTCACTTATCGATCCATCTTTAGCGGAAGTTTGGGAATGGCGTACACAATTGCGCTTGGCTTGTCAAGGAATGTCGGCAGAAGAAAAAATCACTTATCTTCACCGACGGGCTGAACAATTTGTACAAAATTACGGTTTTGAACTGGTCCCCATTGGCAACGGGCAGTCAATGTTGCAAAAAATAGGGACTTCCTCACTAAATCCATAACCGTTGGGTGATGGCCAAAGTCACGATTAATGACGGTCATCCAGGCGATGGGGTGGATACGCAATTGTCCACTTATCAATATTTGGATGGCTTCTATAATCGCTTGGAACGGGATTTCTCTGGCTTTAAGACGGTCGTTTCTGAGGTTCGGGATACGCAAGAGAAAGTGCATCGTACCGTGACTCAGACGTTCTTCAATAACAGCTATTATTCCTAAACTTTTGTATCTTCGTGTTATTTTTGGTGCCGCGACGCACCTTTGGTAAATTCTCTCGTTACCTTTATTCTGGGTGGTGTTTGTTGACGGTTGATTATCCTCAAAAATGGTGCGTTACGGCGCAAAAGAACGCGCCTAACGCACCCTACGATTGGACTACTACTTTTTTAAAATGGTCAAATCTATCTTCGACCAAAATACGGCAGTACACTCTAACTCACCTGCTGTTGTCGTTGCAACATCTCTTGAGCATGAGCCAAGGTTTGGGCGGTGATTTCCACTCCACCTAACATTCTTGCTATCTCTTGTACTCGTTGTGATTCCTCTAACCATTTAATCTTGGTCGTCGTATTTTGTCGCGAAATGGTTTTCGTGACCCGTAAATGATGAGACCCTTGACAAGCCACTTGCGGCAGATGAGTGATACAAAAGACTTGACGTTGTGTACCTAATTGCCGCAACAGATGACCAACAATTTCGGCGGTGCCGCCACCAATGCCCACATCCACCTCATCAAACACCAAAGTCGGCACCCCGCTCGTTTGCGCCGCTATGACTTGAATCGCTAAACTAATTCTGGACAATTCTCCGCCAGAAGCCACTTTGGCTAAAGGTCGCGGCGCTTGGCCCGGATTGGTACTGACTAAAAATTCTACCAAATCCATGCCCGCTAACGCCGGTGTTGCATCTTCATCGGCACTCACCGCGATAACCAAATTTCCGCCCGGCATTCCCAGTTGCTGCATATAAGCCGTGATTTGTTTACTTAACTGTTGGGCCGTGTGTAAACGTTGCTCATGTAACTCCTCGGCCACTTGTCGATAATCTTGCCAGGCTTCAACCATTTCACTTTGCAAACGATTAACACTTTGTTCATAATTTTCCAATTGTTGCAATTGATTAATGACCTGCTCAAAATACGCGGGCAACTCACTCACGCGAATTTTATGCTTGCGTGCCAGGTCTTGCAAGGCACTGATTTGCTGTTCTATTTCTTGTAAACGTGGCGGGTCAATATCTAATTTAGTTAGATAATGACGCAATTCTCGAACCGCTTCTTGGGTTTGGGTGATGGCATTGTCTAACATCGTAATGATGTCATTCAGTTGATTATCATGTTTTTGTACCGCATTCAATTCGCGACTCGCACAAAACAGGTAGGATAAAGTGGAATCCTCTCCTTCAGCATCTAATAACGCTAAGGCTTGTTGACTATTTTCTAGCAATTTATGCGCATGAGCCAATCGGCGATGTTCCTCCTCTAAAGATTGGATCGCCTGCGGAGTCAGTTCAAATTTTTCCAATTCTTGCACTTGATAACGGAGGAGTGCTAATTTAGATTCACGATCTTGTCCGCCCATCGTTTGTAACGCCACTTGTAGAGACTTCCAACGTTGATAAGTTTGTTTCACTCGTTCCAATACTTGCTGGTCCGACAACATATCATCCACAATTTGACGTTGCATGTCATGTTTAAGCAGGGATTGATGAACATGTTGACCATGAATATCGACCAAATATTCACTCAGTTTGCGTAAAATTTGTACGGAGACCGGGTTGTCATTAATAAAACCACGAGAACGACCATTTTGCTGAACCATGCGACGAATTTGACATTGCGGCTCTAGCACTGGCAATAGGTTTTGTTGATGCAACCAATGTTGCACTTTAGGTGATAAGTGGAAATTCGCAGTCACTTGGGCCATCTCACCGCCACTTCGAACCAGACTACTATCCGCCCTTTCTCCTAACACTAATCCTAAAGCGTCAATGAGAATAGATTTACCGGCCCCGGTTTCACCACTGATGATGGTGAGTCCTTGGTTTAATTGTAGTTCCAAATGTTCAACAATGGCAAAATTTTCAATTCTAAGGTAGTTCAACATGGATTATTGATTTAAGAGAAGTGGTTGCCCTCTCCCTTCGGTGCCAAGGAGGAGCTGGGGGTTGATCACTACTTTTTTCCCCACTACCCATTTTTGATAGTGATACTTTTATTGTAAGAGGTAATACGAAATTTGTCAATTTTAAAACTTATTAATTTTGGAGATTTCATCTTTTGACGTAGGTAATCGAATAATTATAGAGGCGAGAGTTAATTCTTAATGAAGACCTCGTAGGTTTTCAAAATCTACGAGGTCGGTGACGGGAAATTATTAAAAAACAATTCTCGCCCCTATAATATCCAATTCCGATTCCCGTAGTCAGCAAAATAATTCGCACACACCGGTTAAATTATTTGACATTCGCTTTATTCAAAAATAGAATAAGTTCACATTTTCAAACTTGGACGGGTGGGTTGATATTTAAACCTGGCGAGTCCGCTAGCTGACCAAATTTGAAAATTTGGGTAGTCCTGAAATGTTCAGTGACCACGCCGTCAGGATTGCCAATCCTTTGAGGACTGTCAGTCCTAATCGTTCAAACATTTACCTGAGTTGACATGAATAAACTAGCTTCCTCATCATTTACACTGGCTCTCATGGTGATTCCTTTAGCGACTGCCTTCGCCATTGAAGAATCACCCCTCACGGTTTTTGCCATTGGCAAATATGCCAACCGTAAAACCGACGTGGCTTATAATAATAATCTTAATATTAACCGAAAATTGATGATTTCACGAGCCGAAGCCTTAGAAATCACGGTAGAAGGCGAAACCGAAGATGGCTATGACTTTATTATCATCCATGACCAAAATAAAAATCGGGTGCGCCGCCTCAGCGGTACGATTAATGAAAAATTAGTGGTCAAAGGAGATACCATTTATGTAAACTTCGTCTCCGACGGGCGAACTATAAAAGATGGCATGGTGCTCAAAATTGCTTCGTCTAGTCTCTTCAGTGAACTCAAAAGTCGATTGACCGACGTGACCTTGAGTGTGTTGAAAGAAGGCACTGGCACCGTTTATGAAAATCTTAGCCGCCAATTAGAACGATTTAAACAATTACAAATATTAGCTCAAACTCAACCGGTTGAGCGTATTGCGGCGCAAACTATTACCGAATTGTTGGCGGTCGCTCAGGCTTATCGACAAATTGCCGCGCAGGAAGAAACTATTATGAATCTGCATCAAGCTAAACTTAAACAAATGGATAGCTTGAAAACCGAAACGTTGGCCAATTTGGAACAGGTCAAGCAAGAACAAAATAAATATTATAAGCTACTTAGTGAAACCCAGGCTCAACTCAATAAGAATCATTCTAATGTGGTCGACCAACAAAAGGAACTATTGTCGATTCCAGTATATAAGCGAATCCTGGCGAAATTAATACAGCAACAAGAAAATTGGGAAGTCTTGAGCCGTTACCAAGAACAGTTAACGCTCCAATTGCAAGATTATTCTAAAGCCGTGAGTTTGTTACTCTACTTTCTCAGAATTAATGCCGATTTATATGAACAGACCACCACCGTCGCTTTGATGCAAACCGCACAAGTAGTCGAGCTAAATGAATTGACGGATTTATCAGAGTTACAAAAAATTATCACCCGCATTAGTAGTAAAGAACAAGACCTCAAAACGCTATTGGAGAAAATTCAACATATTAATTTTGAAACAAAAGAGACTAAAACGAACTAACTACGAGAAATTAAACCATGAATTCTGCCCTCATCCCAGAGACTATTGAAGAACAACCCATTACCATGATTGAAAAAATGTTTTGGCCAATCGTTTTGGGAATAGCTATAAGTTTAGCATTAGCAATCACTTGGCTCTTCTCCACGGAGAAAAATGACTCTTCTCAAAATCCAGCGTTAGCGGCAAAAACCGTGGATACCACTACTGATGCTACTGCACCCTCGACGACTAATCCGGAGGACTCTCAAGATTCTCAAGACCATTTGGCTTCTACTTTCGATTCTGAAGTGGCCAAATTACCACCGCCACCACCAGAAGTTTATTGGTCAGTTTTAACTAAACAAGTATTTGAATTAGAACAGGAACGTACTAACGTGCTTAATCTATTTCAACCGCCATTACCGCTTAAACCAAAGACCATTACCCCAATCGCACCACCCAAGGAGATTCAGCCAACTGAAATCAAAGAACTTTCTAAAACCAAGCCGGCTATGATGTCTAGTCCGACTCTTCCTCCTCCTGTCCTCAAACCGGATATTACTTGGACGACCGTAGGTAATCAACTCCTAGAACTAGAACAGCAACGAGAAAAAACGTTGGCGGTACTAACCAATTAATTCTAAACCCTCTCTCCAGAATATACTACTTTAAAACAGTGGCAGACTCTGGTAACATAACGGAGTGTCAAACTTCGCGGTTTGACAATATACTGATGACTACTAAACACTTAAAATGCTACCCGATTGGTTTAACCATATTACTAATCAGCAACACTTTATTTATCAACAGTTGTGGTACCACCCGACAACCACCAACCGAGGCTATGACCAATGCTGAATTAGCTATTAAACGAGCTCAAACGCAAGCGGCTCCTACTTTGGCCGCTACCGAATTACGCCAAGCGCAAGAGAAATGGCAACAAGCCAATACGGCGTTACAAGAAGCCAATTATGACCAAGCCGAGCAATTAGCCGAGCAAGCCACGGTGGATGCTAAATTAGCCGAAACTAAAGCGATTACGGCTAAACTTCGACAAGACATTAAACAGATACAACAATCCATTACCGAAGAGGAAGAAAAATGACCTTGACTAAAACCAACGACCACTCTATTATTGGGATTTCGAAAAACTGTGCTCGAAACTTTTATAGTGTGTACTTATTGCTACTCAGTATGATAGTTCTTCATGGCTGTAGTCATCTGCCACCAGCAGCGACCACTGAAATTCTCCAACCGGCCCAACAAGCCTATCAGATGGCTCAAACTAACCCGTTAGTAGCCAAGTATGCCGCCGCCGAATTAGCTAACGCCGAGCAAACTTTGCGTCAAGCCGAAGCGGCTAAGGAGCCGGCACAACAGGCACACTTGGCCTATTTGGCACAACGTCAAGCGCAATTAGCCATTGCCGTGGCTGAACGAAAGGCGACGGTAGCCGAAAAGGACCAATGGCTGAAACAGCGCAATCTCGTTCAGAAACCAGAGGTAGTGAAATTCTGTGAAGAGACCAAGGTGCAAAGTTTAACCGATTTGACCAAAACTCTCAAAGGTAAACAGACCGCACAAGGCTGGAGTTTTGTTTTGGAAGACAATCAATTCGATACCAAAACTGAATTGGTAACCGCGGCTATTCACAACCTCAATCGGATAATTGCGTTTTTGAAAAATTCTCCTAACCAGAAGGTGATTATTGAAGGACAAATCGACGGTTTACATAACCGCGATCATAGTTTAGGTGCCTCCCAACGTCGAGCCGATACCATACGTTTGGCCATGGTCGATTGTGGCATCGCTTCCAATCGTCTTTGGGCCAAAGGACGTAGTGGGATGGTTTCATTCGCCAATACTCGCACCAAAACTGCTCCTCAAACCAAGGGACGAGTAGAAATTACTATTTTAAATGCCGGCCAAGAATGGCCTTGACCACTAAACACTAAACCACTAAACCAGGAGTACCAAGCGAAATTTGGTCAAACATTTAGATTTGCATTTAGATTTGACAACTTTTTTAAAGTTGTCAAATCTGACCGCAAAAACGTCTTTTTTGCATTTAGATTTGACAACTTTTTTAAAGTTGTCAAATCTGACCGCAAAAACGTCTTTATCGTATTGACAAACGAGTCAGGTTGTATTAAACTTACATCAGATTTGACAATTTTTTTAAAGTTGTCAAATCTTGCCTCAAATTTATTCATTTTTAAATTATAAACTGTAAAATTACCGTTACAGGAGCAGGAGGAATCATTATGTTCTACCCATACTTTTTATTATCAATAGCAAGATTTTTCTGCAAATATTTCAGTCGTGGATTAATGCTCTGGAGTGCTATTTGCTGGTTATCAGTGAGTACCTTAGCCGCAGAAAGTCCAACAGCACCGCCACCTACCGATGCTTCTGGCACCGCCACGCCACCACCTACTGGCACCACCACGCCACCCCCTACTGATACCTCTGGCACCACCACGCCACCACCTACTGGTAGCACTACACCGCCACCTACGGGCACCACCACGCCACCACCTACTGGTAGCACTACACCGCCACCTACGGGCACCACTGACACCAAACCACCTACGGGCACCACCACGCCACCACCTACTGGTAGCACTACACCGCCACCTACGGGCACCACTGACACCAAACCACCTGCGGGCACTACTGACCCCAAACCACCTGCGGGCACTA
>DZAL01000133.1:0-4352 GCA_022729575.1 Thiomargarita sp. | reverse complement strand
TGCGGGCACTACTGACCCCAAACCACCTGCGGGCACTACTGACACCAAACCACCTACGGGCACCACTGACACCAAACCACCTACGGGCACCACTGACACCAAACCACCTGCGGGCACCACTGACACCAAACCACCTACGGGCACTACTGACACCAAACCACCTGCGGGCACTACCACGCCACCTCCTACCGGCACCTCTGGCACTGATACCAAACCCAAACCAACCACAGAAAATACCGTACAAATAGCACCATCGCAAACCTCTTCGATAACAATCACCGACACTATGGTGAATACCAACGTCAATGCTCAAGGACAAACCTTTGTCAACGAGACCAAAATCGAACCCATGGGACATGTCGTTGAAGGTATTTTTACGGCACCAGTAGAAAATCATGGTAGCATCGCTCGCTCCGTGGTTAACGCTCCAGCCGAAAATCATGGACTCATTTCCAACTCCACCTTAACTTCTAATGCCACCGTAACTGGTGGAATGTTGACTGGCACCGTGAGTAATCAAGGGACCGTGGCCAATTTGGAATTTGTAGGAATCAACTTAACTGGCGGTACGTTAGCAGGCACTATTACCAATAACAGTAAAGTTGGCGGCATGATTCAAGATGTGCAATTAGCTCCTCAAGCTACCCTCAAAGGAGGCAAAGTCGGTGGTACCATCACCGCGGCACCAGACAGCACTTTACAAGATATTCGCCTAGTCGCCGACACCAGCCTCAATGGAGGTATTTTGAAAGGTAACATTGCAGGAGACCCCAAACATCCAGCGCAACTGACTAACGTTGAAATTGCCCCTGGGGCCAAATTATCTCATGTCACCCTGATTGCACCGACCAAACTCCCAGACACGGTAATCTTAGGTGAAGGCGTGACTATCCTTAAACATCCTCCCCTCGATGACGCAACCCGGACACAAGTGGAAACCGGGAACTTTAATGAAGTGCCGCTGGAAAAATTTCAACAAATCGTGCCTAGCCAGGTCGCCAAAATTCCCCCGGCCGCTTTCGCTAATTTGAAAGAGGAACAACTGGCACAATTAGATGAAACTACCTTCGGCGCGTTGACTCCAGCACAAGTCGTCCAAATTCCACCCACGACCTTGACACAACTAAATGACAAACAATTAGCCGAACTTAAAGGAGATACTCTGGCCGGTTTAAATCAGACTCAAGTCGCCCAAATTCCACCTACAGCGTTTACTGGTTTGAAGGCAGACCAGATGACCGGCTTAACGAAAGAAACCGTGGGGATGATAACCCCGGCCCAATTTGCCGCTTTACCCATGACTACTTTAGCTGGTGTAACGACAAACCAAGTAGAAGGACTGACCCCCGCGGTGATTCACGAATTGACTCCTGAACAATTAAACGCCATCCCCGCTACTGAGATTAAACAAGCCGTAGATAAAACGGTAGGCAAAATCTTAGTTAACTTGGATCCCAATAAAGTGAGTCCTACTCAAGTGGTCACTGTGTTGCCAGACGATTGGCAGATTGACACGGATACCGGCCGCCTCACGCCGCCAGCCCAGATTGCTTTACCCGAATTATCACCACCAGCCGATTCACCTCCACAAGTAGTGATGCCGATGGCACCAGACTTGAGTAGAAGTTTTGGGATAGGGGGGGTCACTGACACCACCATTTTGGATGATATGAATGAAACGTTGCAACTCCATGAAATCAATTTTATCCTTTCTCAAGACCCGTTTGGTATCGTCCAAGTTCAAGGTTCCAATGAAAATAGCCAGTTGAATTATTCATTTTTATGTCGCTCCTGGGAAACGCAACAAGTCTCGGCCACTGAAGTGCTTCCTGGAGTACAAACTACAGCAGACGGATTTATTCAGATCACAACTACTTACGAGCAACAATTCACCATGGTACCAGCCCCTAAGGATCCGGCAGGTTTATCCGAAATCACCAATAACAATTGTGTTATGGTAGGGAAACATGGCGATGTATTTCTACAAAATCCTTCTTCATTACGTAGTGACAGTGATGCTCGTGAAGTGGTCATGTTTGATGCTTTTATCGAGCCGGCGCCAGAGGATTTTTGTCAAGAAATTGACGGTGAAACTGTTTGCGATTTTAACCAAGCACCATTGGAAGAACAACCGGGAATTCATGACTTAGAAGAAACCAGCCGGGCTAAAAATTTCCGACAACTGCAACGAAAAAAAGTGGTATATTCAGACGGTACCTCACAACAAGTTTATCCCACCGTGTTATCGCCGGCCATATTTATAGCAGAAATGCTCAAACAGAAAAGCGTGGAACAGATAACCTTTCAAGACGATGGTACCTTTAAGATGACTAAAAATGGGAAAAAGTACACCATCTATCATAACTTTGACCCTAAAAGCCGTTTGGTAACAGAGACGGAGACAGTTGAACCCAGTATCGTGTTCAACAATGACCACCAACTCACTTATACCATAGAAGTAGAATGCGCCTCTACGGTCATCGATCGAATTGATTCGACGAGACAGCGACGCAGTGACGACACTTCGAGCGCCCGTGAAGTGCTAGAATTTGACTCGTTTGTAGAAGAGGATGTGGATGACACTTGTGAAGAAATTGATGGAGAAGTGGTTTGTGAAACCGATGGTGGTTAGTGTTTAGATTTAACAATTTTAGATTTGATAACTTTCGAAAAGTTGTCAAATCTTGGCCTTTCACTGAGCGGCAACGTAAAATATAGTAACATTCTACCATTTTTATCCCCCCACCCCGTACCTACTCTATGCACACAAGTTGGTAACATATTGATTTTTCTCGTTCCCACGTTCCGCGTGGGAACGAGGAGAATAGATGGTTCATTTTGGTAGGGGCAATCCCTGGTAGTTGCCCTTACGTGCTATTTATTGGTGGTCCTTTAATAACCAATTTCAATAAGGAGAAAAAGATGTCAAAACCAATCAGTGGACTGAATATTTTGATTGTAGACGATAACAAAAACAATTTATTAAGTTTGCGAAGTTTGATTGAGGAATACATTGACCAGGTACAAGTATTGGAAGCTGATTCTGGTGTGTCCGCCCTCAATGTGTTGATGAAACAGGAGGTGGATTTAATTATTCTGGATGTTCAAATGCCAGACCTGGACGGTTTTGAGACGGCGGCCCTGATTCGCTCGCGGAAAAAAACGCAACAGATTCCGCTGGTGTTTCTCACCGCGGCCTATAAAACTGAGGAGTTTAAACAAAAAGGTTATGCCATTGGGGCGGCGGATTATCTGACCAAGCCCATTGATACCCCACAGTTGATTAGTAAAATTAATACTTATCTCCGTTTTATTCAATTAGAACATCAACATCACCAATATGAGCAAGAATTAGCACGGAAAGTGCAAGAGCGCACGGCCGAATTGTTGGTAGTGAATCGTTCACTGCGGCAGGAAATTGCCGAGCGACGACAAATAGAGGATAAATTAAAATTAGCTAAAGATACAGCGGAGACCGCCAATCAGATCAAAAGTCAATTTTTAGCCACCATGAGTCACGAATTACGCACGCCGTTAAATGCGATTTTAGGTTATAGCGAAATGGTCAAGGAAGAAGCGATAGAATCTGGTTATGAAGAATTTTTACCGGATTTAAATAAAGTGATTGCTTCGGGTAAACATTTATTGGTGTTAATCAATGATGTATTAGATTTATCGAAAATAGAAACCGGCGAGATGAAATTGTATAATGAGACTTTTAAAATTACCGATTTGGTTAACGAAGTAGTCCAAACGATTCAACCGTATGTGGAAGATACCGGTAATAATTTAGTAGTGGACAGTGAGAGCGATTGGGGAGAGATGTGTGCTGATTTAACCAAAATACGCCAAATTTTGTTAAATTTGTTAGATAACGCAGTTAAGTTTACTACACAGGGTACGGTAACTTTTAAAGTGACGAGTCAGATTAATCAAACCTCCTCTTGGTTATATTTTCAAGTCTCGGATACTGGCATTGGTTTAACTGAGGAACAGAGTGAGCACTTATTTCAGATTTTTACTCAGGTCGATTCGTCTTCCACGCGCAAATATGGTGGCACGGGTTTAGGGTTAGCCATTAGCCAACGTTTTGCCGAGATGATGGGTGGACAGATTACGGTACAAAGTACACCTGGACAAAGTTCCACTTTTACGGTGCGGTTGCCGAGGCATGGTGAGGGCTGTAATCCGATTTAACAACTCACCTTACGCATAACCACCACTGCCATTAAGTTAAGCCGCGTTGGAGTCCAAACCTTCAGATTTGGACCAGATTAATTAAGGTGAGACGGCGTTTCCAAAGCTGAAGCTTTGGACTCCAACGCCGTAACCTTAGCTTAACTTAATGGCAT
>DZAL01000132.1 GCA_022729575.1 Thiomargarita sp. | reverse complement strand
TAGCATGGGATTTTTTATTTTTTTGGGATTGGCGACGATATTTTTATTGTAATTGGGTGGGAGATGGCGATGGCGGGTCCACTAAAAAACCGAGCTTTTGGAAAAACTCGGTTTTTTAGTTTTAAACATTCCTTTGTCTTACTTCAATCCTATTTTCAACTAATGACTCATGTTACGCAAGTTAACTCAACCACCCCCTACCCCTCCTTAGCAAGGAGGGGAGTTGGCAGAACCAACACCTCTCCTTAGCAAGGAGGGGTAGGGGGTGGTTAGGCGTAAGGTGAGTAATGACTATGGTGTCGCTGGGGTCTGTACAATCGCTCTGAGGGTGGCCACTACGCGACGATTTTGCTCACGACCGGCCGCAGTCTTATTATCAGCAATGGGTCTTTCTTCGCCGTAACCGACAGCCTGTAAACGATTGGCATCAATCCCAAATTGAGTAATGAGACTATCACGTACTGCATCCGCTCGACGTTGCGACAATCTCTGGTTATAAGCATTGCTACCGGCATTGTCGGTATGCCCCTCAATCTCGGTAGTGGTATTCGGATAATTACGCATAAATGTCGCCAAGTTTTCGACTTCCGAGGAGTATTCCGGCTTGATATCCGATTTATCGTAATCGAATAGCACTTTTAAAGTGATACTGACTTCTTTTTGGCCGCCTGGTAATCCTACTGGGCAACCATCGGCATCAACGGTTTCACCGGGTGGTGTATTAGGACATTTGTCACGGCTATCTGGGACACCGTCACCATCAGAATCTGGTTCCTCAGGAATAGGAGTAGGAGTAGGTTCTTCAATAACTTTTTCTACTGGAGCCGCAGGTGGCGTACCAAACAGGTAGCCTACCCCTAACCCGGCACTATAATCAGTGTCTTCATTATCCCAACTGTGTAAGGCTCGCACGTCTCCTTGCAAAAATAGGTTTGGCGTGAGGTAATATTTGGCACCTAAGGCGGCAGTCATCATGTCATCTTTGCCTTCGGTTAATTGCGGGTCACCATCTAATTTAGTGTAACCGATTGCTAAATAGGGTGAGATTCCGCCTGGCATCGGTATATTGAATACCGCATCCACATGGTAAGCATCGACGCTAACATCATCTCCTTCGGCATAAAAAGTGGTGCTGCCAAGTTTTTCATTGGTTAATTTACCCGTAGGATTCAGCATATAGGCATCGCCAATCTGAATATATCTTCTATCGTCTCTCGGGGTAACTTCGCTTTCAATTCTGAAGTAACCGGCTTCCAGCGCGAAATACTTACTGAGCTGTAATCCGACATTAATACCGTAAAGCGGCGCATCATCGGTTTGGTTGTCGTTATCGCTGTCATACACGTAATATCCGATAGATGGTGCGATATAAAAACCTTGTTCTACATATTGCGCCGATGCGCTACTGGCACTGGCCAGTAGTATAGCACTTAAAGTAAGTGGGTATAGTTTGCGTTTATTTATCATCTAGTTGTTCCTATATTATTGAATATTATATAAAATAGAAGCTACACTTTAAAAAATTAGTTTTATAACTTCAAATAGTTATAAGTTTTCATAAATTTATTTTAAATTATAATTATTTGAATAGTCAACATATTTTATCATTAGTGCATCATTTCCATTATATATGTTGTTCAACATGGTTTACCATGTTTAAATCGTCAGTCTTGGATGATAATCGAATTGATAGCATTTTGATAGTCTATATGGTAAAAATTATATTTATATAAATTTACATATACCCTAATGTAGGGTGTGTTAGGCGCGTGTTTTTGTGCCGTAACGCACCTCTCAATATCGACAATGGTGCGTTACGGCGCAAAAAGACGCGCCTAACGCACCCTACGCTTTATTAGTATGCGTAGGCAAAACGGATTAAAAGTTATGAAAACCATTATCGGCCCTATTTTTGCGATTGTCACCCCTTTTAATAGTCAAGGACAAATTGATTTTACGGCCTTAAGTCTTTACTTAACTTTTTTGCAAGAAAAGGGGGTTAATAGTATTCTTACTAATGGTACTACGGGTGAATTTGCTTCCCTCACTTTGGCGGAAAGGAAAGCTATTCTTGAACATTCTCGTCGCTATTTTGATGGTACCATTTTGAATAACATTAGTTCCTGTTGTATCAGCGAATGTTTAGAATTAGCTGAACATTCAAAAGATTATGCTAATGCGTTAGTGGTACTACCTCCTTATTATTATGCCCAAGTACCTGAAGCGGGTTTATTCGATTTTTTTGACCTTATTTTAAGCGGGACCGGGTTACCGGTATATTTATACCATTTTCCTAAACATACTCAAAATTCCATTACTTTGTCATTACTAGAACGTCTCCTCCAAAAACATGAGAATTTGGTGGGAATCAAAGATTCCGAAGCTAATTTGACCCAGTCAGCTCAGTTTAAATTATTGAAAAATAGACAGTTTCAGGTATTTGTGGGTAGCGACCGACTGGCCTTGACGGTACTGAAACAGGGTTTAAATGGTACGGTGACAGGTGGAAGTAATCCTTTTCCGGAATGGCTGGTGTCGATGGCCACGGCGGTGCCTCAATGTCGGTGGATCGTGGCCGAAATAGCTCAACAGTACTTAGATGTGTGGAGTCAGTTTCGAAAACAGTATAATTTGGGTGAAATTCCAATTACTAAGGTGGCGTTGCAGTGGCGGTTGCGGGATTTTCCGATTTTTGTCAGGCCGCCATTACAGTCGTTGGAATCTGGCGCAATCGCTGCCATCACGGCGGCGGCTAGAGACCAAGATTTGACAACTTTCAACAAGTTGTCAAATCTCTAAATCCAGATTCTAAATCCAGATTTGACAATTTTCAAAAAGTTGTCAAATCTCTAAATCCAGATTTGACAACTTTCAAAAAGTTGTCAAATCTAAATCCAAATTTGACAACTTTCAAAAAGTTGTCAAATTTCTAAATCCAGATTTGACAACTTTCAACAAGTTGTCAAATCTATCTAATTCAGAGTCATCATGGTGGCTACCGGTTAAATTTCAAGCTAAGATTTCGCTAACGCCACCAATTTAATAATCGTTGCCATAAGGTAGGACGGGATGGTAATACTGCCGAGGGCCGGACTAGCATGACTGAAATATTATCGTCTCCTCCTTTACTATTGGCTGCTGCCACTAATTTTTCCGCTGCTCGCTCTAAACAATCGCTATGATTTAGAATAATCTTCTGTATTTCATAATCTTCGAGCATATCATTTAAACCATCGGAGCATAGCAGATAAATATCTGAGGCTAAAATGATATGCTCTTGAATGTCAACCATCACTTTTTGACCCACGCCTAAGGCCCGGGTGACTAAATTTTTATTAGGAGAATGACGAGCTTGCTCGGGCGTGTAAAAACCACAGTCAATTAATTCCTGTCGCACCGAATGATCTTTAGTTAATTGCGTCAATTCGTGACCTCGGATTCGATACAATCTGGAATCACCAACATGAGCAATGCTAATAAAATGATGATGAAATAAAGCGGCTACCACTGTCGTCCCCATCCCATGATAATGGCTTTGTTGCTCGGCGCATTCATAAATACATTGATTGGCTTTAATGACCGCTTGTTCCAATAATACCGTCGCCGAATGATAAGTCCGGTGCGGGTCACGCTTGTCACGAGATAAAGTTTTTAAACATTTATTCAATTCTCCTACAATTATATCCACGGCCATTTTACTCGCTATTTCGCCGGCCTGGTATCCTCCCATTCCATCCGCTAACACCACTAGCCCTAGTTGATTATCATTAGCCAGATTATCTTCATTATGGTCACGCACTCGGCCAGGGTCAGTGCGACAAGCGATTTCTATGCTCATGCTAGACTTCTCCCAAAATTTGACAGTCACGCAACGCTTGAGCAAATTGTACGCCAGTTTGAAAACGGTCGGTGACATTTTTCTGTAATGCGGTATCAACTACTGATTTTAGACTCAACGGTAAATTAGCTCGTACTGAGGTAAGATCATGGTGCGATTCATGAGCAATTTTAAACATTAAAGAAGCTATCGAGTCGGCTTGAAATGGCAACGCGCCAGTCAGTAATTGATAAAACATCACTCCCAGGGAAAACAAATCAGAGCGTCCATCCACTTGGTTGCCAGCCAATTGCTCAGGTGACATATAAGAGGGGCTACCTAAAATAATCCCGGTTTTAGTTTTATGCGAATTGGTGATACACGCTATCCCAAAATCAGTAATTTTAATTTGTTCCGTAGCTGGGTTATACATAATATTAGCAGGTTTAATATCGCGATGAACGACTCCTTGTTTGGACGCATAGTCTAAAGCTTCAGCGGCGACGATAATAATTTTTATGACTGTGGTAATAGGTAATAAATTTTCCGGTTTCGCATAAGGAGATAAATTACCTCCTTTGAAAAATTCCATAGAAATATAAGCCAAATCTTGTTCTTCACCAGCTTCATAAATAGCTACAATATTAGGATGCTTCAATCGACCAGCGGCCGTCGCTTCAAGGAAAAACCGTTGGGTGGCGTCTTCTAACTCCTGGTCCTCAAATTCTTGTGATAACGCTAATGTTTTAATGGCGACTAACCGGTCTAATTTCGAATCGCGACCCAAATATACCACCCCCATAGCACCTTTTCCTAATAGTCTTTCGAGTTGATAACGTCCTAACATTGGTTTATTACCTTCATCATCCAACCACCAATTTTCTAATTTCATTAAGTGATTATGACTATGATTATGAGGTAAGCGAGATTTTTTTAAAATTTGAGTTTGCGCCAATCGCTGCTCGACATCACGATATGCCGGTTGCTGACTTTGTAAATAACGATACACCGCACTGGCCCGGCGAAATTGACGCTTTAATTCATAGTCCATCGCCAAGTTATACAATAAACCCATGATCGATTCCTCCGGCGGACATAAACGAAACTTGTCATAAGCCAAATCTAAATGACCTTGGCCTTGAAAGGCCAGTCCCAATAATCTGTTACTCTCCACCGCCTCGGGATGAGAACGAAAAGCATCTTGATAAGCGATGAGAAGACGTTTAACCGATAATGCTAACTGCGTCAGCGGCAATAATAATAATAAACTAGGTAAGCCTGTTGGTAAGGTCCAACCATGATTCAATAACATCCAATCAACTATGATTAATCCAACCAATAAGATTGAGATTCGTTTTAAGGCCGGTCGCCAGGTTAACCGCGGTAGCCAGAAACTAGCGTAAGCCAGCATCACTCCCCACAGTCCTACTGCCAAACCAAAACTCCAAAATGAATACACCAAATAATCCTGATTGAGTAAACTACTGACCTCATTGGCTAAGACTAATACTGCTGGCATCTCTCCTTGTGGGGTTTGTAACATCGCCGCATAAGGAGAAGCCGTTACTCCCAGCAACACAATTTTGTCTCGATAAGTGTCGACCGGAATTTGACCAGTAAGCACTTTAGCGAATGAATCGACCCGAATTTGAGAACGTTCATAAAACCATGGTTGTACTTGCAAGTGACTATCCGTAGTGAGAGAAAGATTTCCTAATTTGAGACCACGACCTATTTGCACTTCGAGGTCACTTAAATTAACCGATAACTCTTTAGCAACTAATAAGAGCGATAAACTTGGAAAATAATTCTGTTTAAATTCAACTATCAATGGTAGGGTACGAGCATCACCGGTAGGTGGCGCAGTAAAATAACCGAGTCCTGACACACTGTCACTTAACAATGCCAGAGGAGGAATTAACTCCTGGACTTTAACGATTTGAGAATCATTAAAATAAGAGACCATTTGTTCATTGACTTGAGTTAAACGATATTTTAACATCTGGTCTGGCAGCGTTGGTCGGGATGAAGACGGAATGAATTCCGGACCCCAACGGTTGCTACGCATCCCTAAGATGATATTGCCCGCACGTTGAAAACTCTTGGCTAATTGCAAGTCATTATTCAACAAATCGGTAGTTTGTTGCAGGTTATCGGTGAATAGGCTTAAGTTTTCAGGAAAATTTGAAAACAATCGCGCCGACCGGTAAAATGCCAGAATCGGTTTAAGAGACCTTTTTTCTGACACCCGCCCGCGATTCGTGTTACCGATTTCTTCCAACAACTTTTTTAATTCCGTCACCTCTTCCAACCAATATGACGGGGCCGGTGTTACCAAGGAAGTCTTAGGCTCTGGTTCAAATTTTAACTGAGTCTGGCTAAAATCTAAAGTGATACCGATAACTTTACTCTGTGGTGCCACTAAATCCACCCATTGTGCATAGACCAACCGCCACCAGGGCCATTCCCCTAATTGTCTGAGACTATCTTCATCAATTGCAATCACTACCACTTTATCGTTGGGCGGTCGCTGAATAAAATGTATCCCCCAATCATATACCTTTTGCTCCAATGGTTGTAACCAATTTAATCCGGTCGCTAATAATAAAATAATACCAACGGTTAATCCAATAAACCAATCGCTATTCCAAAATTTTTCATGTATTATCATCATTTAAATAATCTGAAATTATGGTTAACGCTTATAACACGTTGACAATAAAAAACTCTTTAGCAACTCGACGCATGATGTATGCCAAAGCCAGTAACAGATTATTTATAAATGAAATTTAAACGATGACCGGTATATTAGGAGGGGCTATTCAAGGACCGAATTAAGAATTAAAAATTAAAAACTAATTAAATACCGAGCTTTAGATTTGACAAAGATTTGACAACTTTTCGAAAGTTGTCAAATCTGGGTTAACTGTTAGATTTGACAACTTTTCGAAAGTTGTCAAATCTGGGTCGTGATTTTAGATTTGACAACTTTTTGAAAGTTGTCAAATCTGGGTCGTGATTTTAGATTTGACAACTTTTCGAAAGTTGTCAAATCTGGGCCCAATCTTGGTTCATTTATACTGCGCCACCAATTCCGCAATTTCCTTCTCCTTAAATTCCTTGGCTAACTGGCAAACCTTACGAGTTAGAGGAAGAAATTCCGGTGTGGCTTGCTCAATTTCCGCCGCATATTCTATAATTCCAGCAAAATCACCCATAGCAATTAAATTTAACCAGGTACTCACTTGCTCCGCTGACCATTTCACCGACTCGCTATTTAGCGCGGTGTCTCCTGTCAATTGGTCTTCTGAAGTAACGGGTTCCATAGGTGTTGAATCTTCTTCATAAATCCAATTCAAGTGTAACTGTTGTTGTAACACCCGCAATAAATCATTCACCATCACCGGCTTGGGCAGAAACGCATTAGCACCGGCTTCAAAACTCTTTCGTTGGTCGATTTCAAACACACTGGCCGACACTACAATGATAGGAATCGGTTTGAATTGGTCACTGTTTCGTAGCTGACGAATCAATTCTAAACCGTCCATTAGTGGCATAGTTAAATTAGTTATCACCAAATCAGGATTCCAAAGTTGCGCCTGTTGTATTCCCTCCTTCCCATTACTGGCCTGTTGCATTTCAAAACCGAGTGGCGTTAATAAATTGACTAATACCGAACGATTTTCCCAAGAATCGTCCACCACTAAAATTCTACGCGCCGCCCCTTCAACGCCAATAATAACGGTTGGTTTTGGACTTAACACCGTGCTCATCGTAGTCGTCGTCTCCGGTAACACCAAAGTAAATTCAAAACTACTCCCCAAACCTGGCGCACTGTTAACCTGTATTGTCCCCCCCATCAATTCCACTAACTTTTTGGTAATGGGTAAACCTAAACCAGTCCCTTCATACCGATAATGCTCACCTACTCGTTCAAAAGGTAAAAAAATTTTCGCTAAGTCGTCTGGCGCAATTCCAATACCGCTATCGGCGACGACAAAACGAATGGTTAAAGGAATTTGGAGTCCGGAATTTATTCCGTTGGCCGAGGTAGAAATTTCAGCGGGGTTTCCCCGGGCTACGGTCTCTACCGTCAAGGTAACCCTGCCGTTTTCGGTAAATTTGACCGCATTTCCTATTAAGTTAATTAAAATTTGTCGTAATCGTTTTTCATCCGCCTCAATCACTGCCGCCAACAATGATGGCGCGGGCTGATAACTAAACTCAATTTTCTGTTGCTGAATACGTTTCTGAAATAAGTCAATCACCCCTTGGATTAACCAATTCAGATTAAAATTAGTCGGCACCAGTTCGATTTTAGTCGCCTCAATTTTCGACCAATCTAACACATCGTTAATTAAACCCAATAAATACTCACCACTACGTCCAATCACATTGATCCCTTGCCGCTGTTTTTCACTGAGGGTGCGGTCTCGACTGAGAATTTGAGTATATCCTAAAATACCATTAAGCGGCGTGCGTAACTCGTGACTGATATGTGCCAAAAATTGACTCTTGGCGCGATTAGCCGTTTCCGCTTGAAGACGCGCGGTTTCTAAAGATGAATAGAGATTTCGCAATTGCTCTACCATATAATTAAACGTCTGGCTTAATTTCCCTATCTCATCGTTACTGTTAACTGCCACCTGAATCTCTAATTGACCTTGCGCCACTCTCAAGGCCGCTTCATTTAAGAGGAGGATAGGGGAAGCCACGGTATTCATTATTATAATTCCAATGAAACTCGTCAGTACCACAAAGATAAAAATCGCTATCAAATTAATAGCCAAAGCATTATCCGTAGTATGATGCGCTAATTGATTTTCCGTCTTTAAATTAGCCAATTCACCTGTAATCGCTTGATTTATCTGGGCGAACAAACTTCTTTCAATCCGTTCAAAACTTTCTTTCTCCTTTAACAATTCTGCGCTGTTGGCATGGTGTAATCGCAACTCCATAAAATGCTCACCTTTCTGCTGTAACACCGTGCCATATCCACGAAAGGTTTTCGCTAACGTCCGTTTTTCTGGATTATCGGCCAACCGTTCATATTGATTGATATTTTTTGTTAAAACCTCTACGGCTTCTGTCAATTCATCCTGTTCCAAAGCCTCCTCTTGCTGACGCGCCTGAGTGTCCTTAGGGTCAGACAAACTATGATTTTCACCGACGAGTAAGGCTAAACTCATCGTTTCATTGCCTATTTTTAGAAAAGCGGCTCTCACTTCTCCCAGCACAATCAGCGCGGGTACCGTTTTGGTCGTCACGGTATCGAAACTGTTATTAATCGTATAGGCGGTCTGAAAGCTAATCACTCCCATACTGATCACTAACGCCATGATCGTAACGTAGGTTAACACCAATTTATATTTTAATTTCATAAAGTGTTCTCGAAATATCTCTAGTGTCATTTTAATCATTATGCTATCATGCTATAATGAATAATCAAAATTGTCAACCTTGTAGTTCAAACTGAGTGTTGAAATTTAACGACGGTTAAACCGTGGTCAAATTTTTTCAAAAACCAAGATTTGACCAAGATTTGACCAAGATTTGACCACTTTCGAAAAGTTGTCAAATCTGACCGGGCCCAAGATTTGACAACTTTCGAAAAGTTGTCAAATCTAAAACCAAATCAAGATTTGACAACTTTCGAAAAGTTGTCAAATCTGACCGGGCCCAAGATTTGACAACTTTCGAAAAGTTGTCAAATCTGACCGGGCCCAAGATTTGACAACTTTCGAAAAGTTGTCAAATCTAAACCAAATCAAGATTTGACAACTTTCGAAAAGTCGTCAAATCTGACCGGGCCCAAGATTTGACAACTTTCGAAAAGTTGTCAAATCTAAACCAAATCAAGATTTGACCACTTTCGACAAGTTGTCAAATCTAAGTTGTCAAATCTAAAACCAAAATCAAGAAACCAAAGTGCGTCATTCTCTACTAATTTATTTGCACCCTGATTCCTCACTGGTCAGTTGGGCCACCTTTGACCCCACAGGGCGAGTGATAAATAGTGCCCAACAGGTATCCATACAGTCCGCGCCCAAACTGCCGGCCTGGGTATTAATTCCTGGCACAGAGACTTTATTAACACAAGCAGACATTCCAACCAGACAGTGGCAACGAATAGTACAAGCCGTACCGTATGCGTTAGAGGAGCAATTGATAGACGACGTTGACGAGTTACACTTTGCCTTAGGAAAACGCGACCCCAAAACCGCATTGATTCCCGTGGTGGTGACCAAACGAATCCAAATGGAGACTTATTTACAACGCTTGGCCACGGTGGGTATTACCACAGTGGCATTAATTCCAGACCTCCTAGCCGTGCCAAAACCAAGTGAAGGTTGGGGAATAATATTTTGGGACACCCTGGTTTTAGTCCGTACTGGAATGTACACAGGATTTACTATAGAAGTGACGGAGATGAAAACAGCACTATCAATAGCCTTGCGGGAAATGACTCCTCCTAAACAATTCACGGTATTTCGTGGACAGGCAGCCATTGACTTGATACCATTATCAATTCTATCAACTTTCAATTTACCCGTGATAGAACAAGCAGACAATCAGGGTGCTTTAGCCTGGTTAGTACGAGGAGTTACTCAAAAGAAGGTGCTAAATTTATTACAAGGAGATTATCAGCCCACCAATAACCTCGCTCGGTTATGGCAACCTTGGCGACAGACGGCAACCTTATTGCTGCTAGGGGGGGCGATATACTTTTGGCAACAATGGTTGGAATATCAACAGCTTAATCAATATTACCAACAACTCAATCAAGCCATTTCAAAAATTTATCGTGACACTTTTCCCCAAGCGCGTAAAATAGTCAACCCACGAATACAAATGGAACAACAATTAAAAACCTTACGGCAACCACTAGGAAAAGTTAACCCAGACCAAAATTTTTTGATAATGTTTAATCAATTAAGTCAACCTTTTAAACAAACTCAAGGGGTTGAAATAACACAACTCGATTATCGAAACGGCGTGTTTACTATCACCATAACGGTGACTCAGTGGCAAGTGTTAGAACAATTGAAACAAGGTTTAAATAATGTGGGGTTAACTGCTAAAATTCAAACCGCGACTCATCGAAATGAACGAATTGAAAGCCAGTTAAGAATTAATATGTAAAGACTAGGTCAATGCCAAGTCCCTATTTATCAAATCTATTGGAGCATTAAACTAATGTGGATGAAACCGACTCTAGGAGAGCAACGCCGACTTCTCACGGCAACCTTTGAACCGCCTATGATGAAATTGGCCAAACGTTGTGCTGAAGTATGGACACAAGTGGAAAAGTTAGATGAAGTATTAAGTACTCATTTTTCTAGTATTCCGTATGGTCATTTGTTATATGCCATTGACAAACTAAGCAAGCAAGTCAGCGCCAATGTAACCGCGAATGGGCTAGAGCCAAGTTATCGCGGCCAAGATTTATCGAGGCGGCCTTTTTCAGTCAGTCTCTATCCGAAACGCACTTTTATGTTGTCATCGGTTTATATCAGTAAAACCACCGGTCGTCCTTGTATTAGCGCGGTCCAACCGGTGATGAATGAGCAACAGTTTTTAGGATTTGTGGTCGCCGATTTTGATATTCGCCATTTGCCTTTAGCCGTGAATACTCCCTCTAAACTTAGCTCACTAAACGTGCCACCGCCAAAACTGGTCAACGACAATGTTCGTCCCACCACCACACCACCACGGGTGAATGGACTGATGGACCAACACTTGACCGAGGTGTTGAGCACCCTCCACACCCTGATTAATGAACACGGTGTATTCCACTGTACGGTGCATTGTTCCAGTGAACAAGCCATGCTATGGCAAATGGATGAACCCTATCGATACCATATTTATCGTGTTGAGCAGTTATTAGAGCCAGATATTTGTTTAAGCTATCCACGTCGTCCTTACCCTAATCAAGCCGTGTTAACTCAACAACAAGTTCAACAGGTGTTAGAACGTTTTCACTGGCTACGACTAACCGATGAACGAGTTTATTTACGCGCCGGCTCGCTCAATATTTTTAATGGCATGGTCGGACTAAGTTTAACTTGTGAAGGCTCACAATACTTAACTGCGGCAGCATTTTTGGAAAAAGATTTATCGACTTGGTTTTAGATTAGTTTCTCACCTTACACACTGTTAACTCAACCACCCCCTGCCCCTCCTTGGTAAGGAGGGGGGTGTCCTGGCGGTGCCGGTAGTGCGTACTCCCCTCCTTACCAAGGAGGGGTTGGGGGTGGTGGTGCGTAAGGTGAGTTAGTTTTAGATTTGACAACTGGTCGAAAGTTGTCAAATCTGGGACTACTTACAAATTCTTCGCCACCGACTCCCAATTCACCAAATTCCAAAAGGCTTCTACATATTTCGCCCGCGCATTGCGATAATCAATATAGTACGCATGTTCCCACACATCACAAGTCAACAACGCCGTTGACCCTGAAGTCATCGGCGTAGCCGCATTGCTGGTACTCACCAACGCCAACTTGCCATCGGTATTTTTTACCAACCACGCCCAACCGGAGCCGAAAGTATTGATAGCGGTCTTGGTAAATTCCTCCTTGAACTTATCAAAGCTACCAAAAGACTGGTTAATCGCCTCCGCCAATTTACCCGTAGGTTGACCACCGCCCTGTGGACTTAGGCCATTCCAATAGAAAGTATGATTCCAGACCTGTGCTGCATTATTGAACATTCCACCAGAAGATTTTTTAATAATCTCTTCCAGAGACAGATCCGCAAATTCAGTCCCTTTTATCAAGTTATTCAGGTTAGTCACATACGTTTGATGGTGTTTGCCATAATGAAACTCTAAAGTTTCTTTCGATAAATGCGGTTGCAACGCATCCAGTGCATAAGGCAAAGATGGTAATTTATGTTCCATAGAGTTTATCCTCTTAATTGAAGGTCAAAGGCTTTATTCATAAGTCTTAGTCAGAAACGGAATAAATTCCGTAATCCAACATCTGTTAATATAACTCTTTCACATCCATTTTCAACCATAGATAATTTATGACTATTAAACTGCCCACCGTACAAACTTTAATCAGCGAATTAATTGCTTTACCTTCAATCAGTTGTGCCGACCCCACTCTTGACCAAAGTAATCGAGCCGTCATTGAAAAATTGGCCACCTGGTGCCACGACCTCGGATTCCATACCGAAATTTTAACCATACCTCACTACCCCAATAAATTTAATTTATTAGCCACTTTGGGCCAGGGCGAAGGTGGATTAATTTTAGCCGGCCACACTGACACCGTGTCTTACGACCTTAGCCAATGGCAAACTGACCCTTTTCAATGTACTTTAAGAGATAATCGTCTGTATGGACTCGGCACCACCGACATGAAAAGTTTTTTCGCCTTAGCGTTGCACGCTGCCAGTCAATTTAAACCCACGGAATTACGTCAGCCCTTAATGTTATTGGCTACCGCGGATGAAGAAAGTAATATGAGCGGAGCGCGAGCGCTAACCCAAAAGGAAATCGGCCGGGCCCGTCATGCACTCATTGGGGAGCCCACCGGCTTGCGACCCGTGCGAATGCACAAAGGTATTTTTATGGAAGCCATTCGCGTACAAGGACTCTCAGGACACTCCAGTGATCCGCGATTGGGGCGCAATGCGTTGGAAGGAATGTATTTGGTGATAGGAGAATTATTAAAATGGCGAACCGAATTGCAAGCGAAATATCACAATGCGTTATTTGAAATACCCGTACCGACCTTGAATTTAGGGCGTATACATGGCGGCGATAATCCTAATCGGATTTGTGGAGACTGTGAATTACAAATCGATTTCCGACCGTTACCTGGAATGGAGATAAGTGAATTACGCCAACAGATACAGCAACGAGTGCGGTCGTTATTGGTCGAACGAGATTTAAGCGTCGAATTTAGACCTTTATTTGAAGGTATGGCCGCGATGGAAACGCCTCCGCAGGCAGAAATTGTCCAAGTGGCAGAGCGCCTCACCCATCATTCCGCGCAATCAGTCGCCTTTGGCACCGAAGCACCTTATTTTAGAGCGTTAGGCATAGACACCCTGATTTTAGGACCCGGTGATATAGAGCAAGCTCATCAATCGAATGAATTTATTGCATTAGACCGGCTATCGCCCATGATTGAGATCTTAACGCAATTGATTAGACATTTCTGTGTTTAGTGGTTCTTAGATTTGACAACTTTTCGAAAGTTGTCAAATCTTTTTGGTCTTAGATTTGACAACTTTTCGAAAGTTGTCAAATCTTTTTGGTCTTAGATTTGACAACTTTTCGAAAGTTGTCAAATCTTTCTTTTGTCGCTCTAAATAATGGTTTCTGCAAACTCTCAAAGTGTCTGGAGGAAAATGGTGGATAGAAGGAATCAGGAGACTCTATTTAAAACCTTCAGCAGTAGCTTCAATTTTTTAACCACCACCTATCCAAATCTGAAGGTTTGGACTCCAGTTTTCGCCCATTGACTTTAAGTAAACCAGCCTGTACCATTGGACCTAAGCCAGATAGTTTTCGCTACTTTAAACTAGAATCGTCATATCCCATGCCAACGGATTTGCAATTTTAGGCACCGAAATTTTCTGAAATATTTCTCCCAGGTAATTCAGATTTGACCACTCAGGTGATTAAAATTTGACAATTTTCAAAAAGTTGTCAAATCTGAAGTGATTAAGATTTGACAACTTTCAAAAAGTTGTCAAATCTAAGATTTGACAACTTTCGAAAAATTGTCAAATCTGATTCAACAAGTTGTCAAATCTGAAGTGATTAAGATTTGACAACTTTCAAAAAGTTGTCAAATCTGATTTCAAAAAGTTGTCAAATCTGAGTGATTAAGATTTGACAACTTTCAAAAAGTTGTCAAATCTAAGATTTGACAACTTTCGAAAAGTTGTCAAATCTGATTCAACAAGTTGTCAAATCTTTCGAACAAAAATTAGAACAATTAGGAGGATAACCATTATGTACCCACTACCAGCTTTACCCCAAATCATCACGTTACCCAGTGTACTACTACTACTACTACTACTACTACTAGCACTGACTCAATCTTGTACCATTCACTCCACTACGTTGGTTGACCACTCTCAGCCAGTGACTGTTCAAATTGAACAACTATTAAAAACTGCCTCCTCTTATCAAATCATGGGTCAGGCGCAAACCAGTTTACAGCTCTTGCAAGAAGCCGATACTTTAGCCAATACCGCTGACCATAAAGTACTGCAAGCTATGGTCAAAAATGCCTTGAGTGACACGCTATTATTAACTAAAAAACTTAAATCTGCTAAACAAGCAGCCTGTGAAGGTTTGCAACTCGCACAAAGCACTCAACAACCGTTGTTAATAGCCACTTCGTGGAATACGCTAGGTAATGCGCTGGTCGCTGAATTAGAAATCCTAACCAACTCCGAAGCGAATCAAAGAGATGACTGTGTTGATAACGTCATGGCTAATTTGGAACTGCCAGATAACCTCGCCGCCTTACCGTCGCCACTAGAAATCATGGCTACCACCGCTTTGCAAAGTTATCACGCCGGCTTACAAATAGCTCAAACCCTCCCCGCACCCAGTTTAACCGTCAAATTATTGATTAATCTAGCCCAAATTTATGTCAATCACCACCAACTAGAAATCGCGCCGACCGAGAAAGATAAAGCCATTACCTATTTACGACAAGCCTCGGAAGAGACACTAAAATTACCGGCCAATTCCAAGACCGCTTGGACTTTGCTCACGCTCGGCTCATTACTGCAACAATATGGCTTACCGCAAGAAGAAGCCTTAGTCTATAAAATTTTGTCACAAGCCCTCCAACGGTCCGAATCGTTACGCGATACTTTACTGGTCGCCGAAACCCAAGGTCGCTTAGGTCAATTGGCCCTGACTCAAGCGGAACAAATGGCTGATACGAGTAAGCAACTAAATAACCGCTTATTATTGGCATATACGGCTGGTAACTTAGGAGAATTATACCTTAACCAACCTGGTCATGAGGAGCAAGCGAAACAATTATTTCAACAAGCGATTTTCGCGGTCGACCAAGTAGCGGCCAGAGAAATAGAATACCGTTGGTATTGGCAATTAGGACGCTTATACCAAATGCAAGGACAGATCGAAACAGCGAAAACGGCTTATCAACAAGCGATTACGAAATTACACACCATTCGCTCCGCTTTGAACTTGGGCCAGCGGAATCACCCAAATTTCCGGACCGGTCTGGGCCAAGTATACTTAGATTTGGTGGCACTGTTATTGACCGAAGCGACCGCGGTGAAGAAAGCGAATAACTTTGAGGAGGAACAACAGTTATTAAAACAAGCCATATCGACTTTAGAGCAGTTTAAAACTTCAGAGTTAGAAAATTATTTTCGTAGCGATTGTGCGGCGGCCGCGGCCGCCAACCCGGACGAGACGAAGCAGATTCCGCCAATCGAAACTTTAATCAACATTTTAGCCGCTGAGAACACGCCAACGGCAGTGTTATATCCCGTCGTGCTAGAGCAGAGCACGGAGTTGTTATTGATTCTGGCTAAGGAGAAGATTTATCATGTCAGTATTCCCATACCCGCCACTGAATTGCAACCACGGGTTATCGATTATCAGGAATTGTTGCGCCGCTCCGCCGCCGATAACCTGGCCAAAATTTTAGGGCAAGGAAAATGGCTTTATGAGTTACTGATTTTGCCTTTGGAAGAGACGCTACAAGCTCATCAGGTTAAAACCTTAGTGATTATCCCAGACGGGATATTGCGAATGATTCCGTTTGCCGCACTCAATACGGCAGGCACCCCTGATAGTTTTTTGATTAAAAAATATGCGTTGGCCGTGACCCCAGGGTTAATTTTAAACGCACGCAAAGCGATTGGACCAGAAGAGCAATCAATGTTATTAAGTGCCGTGTCTCTAAAGAAATCTGTCACCAACCGGCGTTAACTAATGTGGATACCTTTATCGACCAAATAAAACAGCAACAACCTCCTCCTACGGTTTTAATCAATGAGCAATTTACCGAAGCGAATTTGGCTACCCAATTATTCACTAAGCCTTATCCCATGCTAATATTTGCCACGCATGGTAACTTTTCTGGAGATGTTGAGCGCAGTTATTTGTTAAGCTATGACTGTGAACTTCGATTGCGGCCATTTGGCAATTTGTTACGCATTCGCAAAAATCAGGAGGATTCTTTGGATTTGTTAATTTTAAGTGCGTGTGAAACGGCGGCAGGCAATGAACAAGCCGCTTTAGGTTTAGCCGGGATTGGGATAGAAGCAGGTGCCAGCAGTGTCTGGGCGACTTTATGGCAAGTCGATGATAAGACGGCGACTGAGTTAACGCTGGCGTTTTTGAACTATTTAAAGACTCACCGTCAAGCATCTAAAGCTCAAGCCTTGCAACAAGTACAATTAGCGTTTTTAGCCGAACCCAAACAGGATAAATTGCATCCATTTTTTTGGTCACCGTTTTTAGTGATTGGGGATTGGCGATAACCTGAGCCCCCCTTTGCTCTCCCCTCCCTACCGGCTAAAGCCTCTACTTCAACATTCTAAAACGTTGAAGTTAAGAGCAAACCTGTTGGAGTAGAGGCTTTAGCCGCACTGCCA